>DASYRR010000266.1:0-5533 GCA_036004125.1 Pyrinomonadaceae bacterium
GAAAGTGTTGAGAGTGTATAGCGAGGGAAACTTTAGGAAGGCCACGCGCACAGCGCATCAGAGCCGCACCCAACTTGGATAGAGTCAGTACACGAGTCCCCGTTATCTTCCAAATGACAAATGGAAAATGTCCACCACCAACAACAATGACAAATGATCGATGAGTATTTTTGGCTGGGAGGCAGGGACTCGAACCCCGATAGCCAGATCCAGAGTCTGGAGTCCTACCATTGGACGACCTCCCAGCAAGAAGGGTCTTGAATTTACGAATCGGCCCGGAACTTGTCAACTTCTCTCACGAATGGGTGGCCTAGTTTGAACTCTCTGCGCAAACTCTGCGTTCTCTGCGTCTCTGCGGTTAAAAGGCGGGCGAAATCATTTACCGGACAGCTTTAATGGTTGACCGTGACAAGCAGATAAAAGGATGAAACTCTTGGACGCAAACCGGATTGGGTTGATCTCTGTGTTCCTCTGTGTCTCCGTGTCTTCTGTGGTGCTGAAGGTTCCTGGCTTACCACAGAGGCGCAGAGACACAGAGCAACACAGAGAAAACCCAAACTAACTGCACCAAGTTTCTAGATGACGCAGAGTTTGCGCAGAGAGTTCAAACTAGACTACTACCCACGAATGCAGGGTTAATCCGCTGTCCAATTTCAAATTAGGTCGGTACTTCGAAAACATAATACTTGAACTCTCACCATTCACACGGCACAATGCACGCGGCTTGCAACAAACCCTCCCGCTAAGACAATTGCTCTTGAGAACATGTTCGGAGATTCGATGCCCGATACGAATTCTGCGCCCAAAGCAATACCGGCAAACCCTGAGGACCAAGTGGTCTTTTATCGTCAACGTCTCGACGACGTCGCTGAACTCGTAGCGCGCATCCGTCACGAAATTAATAACCCGCTAACCGGGGTCCTGGGCCAGGCGCAGCTTTTGTTGCGAGAAGAGTTAAGCGACAGAGCCCGCAAACGTGCCCAAACGATCGAGGATCTGGCGATCCGTATCCGCGATATCGTGGCCCAACTCCGCGATGTGCAGAAGCCGTAGTCACTTGGTGAATCTCAGATTGCAGATCTCAGATCTCAAAAACTCGCGGCTGAAGTTTGACAGCGTTACAGGCGTTTGAGATCTGAGATCTGAGATTCACGAAGTGACAGTGAAGCGCTTTACAGATTCCTTGATCATCAATCGGCGACTGCTGATCGTGGCCATGTGAAACGGAACGACACAGCCGCAGCGATCGCAATCGGCATTATCGCCCATCATACATTTGCCTTTTCCTTGGAGTGCGGGGACTTGTCACCGCTTTGGTACAGGGCGCTGTAGATGCCGAGATTCGCTATACCAAAGCGGTGACAAGTCTCCGCACTCCAAGGAGGCGCCCTCATCCCTACTTTTTAATTCTGCGACGATCTAAAGGTTTAGGCGCCTAATTAGTTGGGCGCAGTTTCTTTTCGTCACTTTCGATCTTCTTCTTGAGGTACTTGGCGAGTTTCTCCGCAGAGGAGCGCAGCCCACGATTAGCCGATGATCTATCTGACGAATCTGCGTATGCTACTACTCCGGTTCTAAGATTGGTTACCGTCATTGAAGCGGAGGTTGAGTTTCTAAAGTCGCCCAGAAAAATTTTTTTCGCCCAACCGCCGCCTTTTTTATCAGCACTACCTTCAATCATAAAATCAGCTTGAGTTCGGTCGGCCACGACCAACAAAGGCACGCTCTTCTTCCGTAGTGCAGCAGCTATATAGTTCTCGAAACCCTCAGCTTGGGGTTTTCCAGGATCCTCAGACTTGATTGGTGCTATGTACACCTTAGAGTTACGGGGAATCAGCTGAGCCTGAAATGGATCCTCTGGAATTTTGTCGGGATAGGTCGAAGCTTTATCTGATCCTGATGGATCTTGGGCGTTAGCTTCAATGGTTGGAAAGGTGATAAAAAGTGTAATGCCGGTGATGAGAAGTGTTAAGAGTAACGTAGTCCGCGGTATCGCGTTAACATGCTCGTACATGGGGGTTATCTCCTAGAGAGGTGAGTACGTTGATTTGCCTTGCCGCTGCAGAGAATAAAGCAGCGACCGATGGGAGAGCAATTTTACCTCTTGATGTGCCGACAGTTCAGACGTGGACTGTTTGTTCTTCTGGCTCTTCGACAAGATAAGGAGAGGTTTCCACAGGCTTTTCGCCCGCGTCTGCCGCGAGCACTGCATTGATAATAGGCAGGCTTAGCGAATGCTTTGTGGTCGTGAGCGGCACTGGCTTACCAGCGGCGTAGACCTTGTGACGGCCGTGCTCCTCATACCATTCGCCGAGATTGGCCGTTTTGTGCATGTTCTCGATGATCTGACGCCAACCGACGCCGGTATTGTAGGCACAGAAAGAAATCTCACCTTCTTGAGTACCGTAAGGAATCACGCACATCTCCGTGCGCCGAAAGTCGTAGTTGAAAAGGTCTTGAAACCACATGCCTTCGACACAAAGGACGCGCCACATGTCGTTCGCATCATGTGCAGTCTGGGTCTTCATGCGGTCGTTGCGATCGGAGTTCGAATTCGTTGAAGACGGTTTGAAGAGGTTGATGATCTGCGAGATTGGGAAACCTTCAGGCGCCTTTTCTGCGTTGAAGTTTCGCATGATGGCCATGCCCAGCTGCGCATACGAAAGTTTACGACCGCGTGCGGTATCGGTGATCACCGCGACGTCTTTCATGAACTGTTCGTAATCGAAGAATTCAAACAAAGATTTGAACTCGCCAGTGTGCCGATTCACAACAATCAGTGTGAAGATGCCACAGTTTGGATGGCAGTTGCACGACGACCAGCCCCAGGGAGCGTCAGCACCTTGCAACATATCCATCACGCTGGTGAATGCTGAATAGGATGACAGTGGGAACCAATCTCGTAGCGGTTGAAGATTTCCGCCCAACTGATCTTTTAAGTCGTGGGTCATACCAGCCAACGTATAACGCCACTTCTTGCGCATTTCGTCCGAGATGTCTTCGTCTCGTCCGGTAAACGAAACAGGCTGAAACGCGATCGTTTGAACCTTGTCGATGTTTTTGGCAGCAAACTCAACGATCTGACCAATGCCGTCGTTGTTGAGGTTGTTGACGATCGTTACGACCAGAGTGACTTTGATGCCTACGCTCGCAAGGTTTTCAATAGCGCGCAGTTTTACATCGAATAGATTTCCGACGCCCCGATGTTTGTTCTTCTCTTCACTGACGCCGTCGAATTGAAGATAGACGCCGTGTTGTCCGGCGGCCTTCGCAGCCTTGCAGAACTCGATGTCTTCGGCGAATCGTATTCCGTTTGTCGCAGCCAGAATTCTATAGAACCCAATCTTCTTCGCGTAAGCCACTGCTTCGAGGTAATAAGGAGACAGAGTTGGTTCACCGCCCGAGAATAAAATGATGACCTGTCGTTTCGGTTTGAAAGAAACGGCGCGATCCAAAATCGCTTTGGTATCCTCGTACGTGGGCTCGTGAACATAGCCGACCTGGTTTGCATCCATGAAACAGGGATTGCACATCATGTTGCAACGATTGGTTAAGTCGACTGTCAGAACGGCTCCGCGTCCAAACTTAATATTCGATGTTCCGTGTCGATGGATGTCTTTGTCTTCAGCAGCGCGAAAGTCGCGACCAAAAAACAATGACTCGATGCGCTCGAGAAATGCCGGATCAATCGACATCACATCCTCAAACTCCCCGTGCTTCGGGCAGTTTTTGCGCATCACCACCTGGCCGTCAGATTCGAGTATCTGGGCTTTGATTTCGCCGGGATGCTGATGCATCAGCGTCTCGAGGGAAACTTCGCCGGTGATTACTGCATTGCGAACTTCCTTTACGCAGGTAGGACAGAGACTGTCGGTTTCGCGTGGAAAACCCAGCGGAGGAGCGCTACGTTCATAGGATTTGAGAAGCGGTCCAGGGGCCCAGTTAGGGCGAATCGATTCACCTTCGGGAAGTCGCTGGTTAACTGACTGAAAAGCCTTCCAGGCAACAGCTGAAAGACCCGAGATTATCTTGGAACCCTTTACGCCCGCGAGCTTGCCTTTTTCTGATTCACCTCTGCGAAACTGGTCACTGAACAACGTTTCTCTCCTGTGGCGTTGCAACTAACACGCGCTGCTTATCAAAAAGACTAACAATTACTTAAATAAACCGCTGACTGTGGTCGGCCCACCTAAGATGCGGTCGAGTCATGATAGTTGGCCTATCCACCAATGGCAAGCGGAAAAAAAGCCGCAAAAATCAGGAGTTTGTGTAGGTTTACTAAGGGGAAGAGTAATGTGCATCCGGCAGACGGGTTAGCCAACAGAAGCACACATAAACGAACCTCGCTTGGATTGAACAAGTAGGGAAGGGGGCAAGCGGAACCAACACTTACCTCGTCACCTCGATCCAAGCGCGCCCCCGCTGATCAGGGACAAGCCTCGCTAGCAGAATTTGACACCTCAAATTTCTCCCAGGTGTTGTGTAGGCAAACCAGCGGGGGCGCGCTTAGGTCCATTGTGCTGAGGTTCGTGATGCGCGCTTGCCCCCTTCCAACTTGTTCATTCCAAGTGAGGTAAGTGATCCGCGCTTGCGCCTTCCCTACTTGTTAGTTCTTGTGAGGTTCGTGGGGTTCCTTTATTTGGTATACCATGACCTCCTCTTATGGAGATTCATCCAACCGCCGTTATAGGTCCTGGCGCTCAGCTGGGCAGCGGTATTCGCGTCGGACCGTATGTAGTAATCGAGGATGACACTGCAATCGGTGACGGCTGCGAGATCGGCGCGCACGCGGTTATCAAGCGATACACATCTATTGGCAAACGAAACCGTATCTTTGAACACGCTGTCCTGGGCGGCGAGCCGCAGGACGTGAAGTTCAACGGCGAAAAGAGCTACCTGCAAATTGGCGATGACAATCTCATTAGAGAATTCTGCACGTTCCATCGCGCCGGCGGGGAGGGAGAGACCACCCGGATTGGTTCGCGCAACTTCTTTATGGTGGGTGTACATATCGCCCATAACTGCGAAGTTGGTGACGACAACGTCTTTGCCAATGGGGTGGCACTTGCTGGGTACATCGTTGTTGAAGATCACGTGTTTCTTTCGAACAACGTTGGCGCACATCAGTTCGTAAGAATGGGTCGTTATGCAATGGTTGGCGGAAAGTCGAAAATCGTGCAGGATGTGTTGCCCTTTTTTACGACTGATGGCAATCCGGCGCGCGTGCGTGGGTTGAACTCAGTCGGTTTGCGACGTGCGAATTTCTCTACTGAGAGCCGTCGAGCATTAAAGAACGCTTACAGGTTACTATTCAGTTCTTCGGTTCCGTTGGCTGACGTCTTGCGGTCGATTGATCAAATCAAGGACGAAAACGTTTCCCACTTAACTGCTTTTATCCGGGCCTCCCAACGAGGTTTCATACGTGCTAATCGCGATGTAAGCGAAGACAATTCGCAGTAGAACAGTATGAAGATGGTGACGGGTTGGAACAAAGGTAACTAGCTCATGGCTGATTCAAGCAGACTTGCTGTAA
>DASYRR010000267.1:0-28213 GCA_036004125.1 Pyrinomonadaceae bacterium
CGCCGATAGTCAAACAGGAAGAAATGATATTTGGCTCTTCGACCTTGCCCGCGGAGTCCCAACGCGATTTACGACCGATCCTGCCTCAGACTCATCTCCACTCTGGTCTCCTGACGGAACCCAAATTGTCTTTGCCTCAACCCGTCAAGGTGTTTCCGATCTCTATATAAAAACGGCGAGTGGTGTTGGAAATGAGGAACTCCTATTGAAGTCAGCGGAAACGAAAGTACCGGACGACTGGTCTCCGGATGGAAAGTTTATTGTGTATGAGAGCCGCAATCCAAAAACGAAATTGGATTTATGGTTGTTACCGACTTCCGGGGACCGGCAGCCAGTTCCATTTCTGCATACCGATTTCAACGAACAGCAGGCACAATTCTCTCCCGATGGAAAATGGGTAGCCTATACTTCCGACATCTCCGGAAAGTATGAAGTCTATATTCAGCCATTCCCGGCGTTCGCTGGACCATTGCGGGTTTCGACTGCGGGCGGAGTCCAGCCGCAGTGGCGGCGGGACGGCCATGAGCTTTTCTATATTGCTACAGATAGAAAACTGATGGCGGTGGAGGTAAAGCCCGGCACGACATTCGAGGCGAAAACGCCCCAGGCGCTCTTCAGCACCCGCGCTCTAACTTTTGTAGAGTTTCGAACTCACTATGCCGTAGCCAGGGACGGGCAACGCTTTCTGATCAACGCACCGATTGAGGACACGAATACCGCCGCAATCTCCGTTCTCGTGAACTGGACGAATGGACTGAAATAATGACGGAGTTTTGATTAGTTCCGCTGAGTAGGGTGGCCCATCCGAAGAAACCACCGTCTTGGGAGCCGCAAGCGTCACCGCCTGCCGCGTTTAGTCGAAATCTTCTCTGCACAGCGAACGATTAGATTCTTGTTTTTCTGCGATCATTTGTGGAAAGTTCAGCCTGCGAAGCAGGCGACAGCGTAAGCTACCTGGGGCCTGAGCCCCAGGTAGCTTACGCTTTTGATAACAAGCCCAGGAAATGGGCGACAGCAGATTCGCAGCGTCAACGTGCTGTCTTCTTGGGCGCTGTCGCCCGTGTTCACGGGCTCAAACGAGATTCTTCATTACGTCCCTGGGGCTCGCGGCCCAGGCTTTACGCTGTCGCCTGCTTCGCAGGCTGAAGACGAGGCGAACCCGCTGCAATCCGCGGGCTTCGCGCTCACGACCTCTCCAATTTGCTTCCTTTCAACCGCGTGTGAGCTTAACCATTTGGACACCGTCTGCATTTTGCAACGTATAGATCGAGACAATTGATGAATTGGCAACCGGGTTGGCCCAACCCTCCCGGCCGCGTCGACATGAAGTAAAGAGATCGTCCGTCGTTGGTAATAAAAGGACCGAGCGTTAAGCTAAACGGACTATTGACATTTGGCCCAAGGTTTTCGGGCTGACCCCATGGCGACATTGAGCTTTCTCGCCGAGAAACCCAGATGTCGACGAACCCAATGTTCCCCGCTCGCATTGAGCCGAAGTACAAAGTCAGACCGTCAGTTGAGATGGACGGCGAAAACTCTCCGTTAGGTCCGTTGATCGGTTCACTAAGACGTTGTGGAGTACCCCATGATTCGTTATCACTCGTTCGTGTGGTGACCCAAATATCTGCATCAGGCGCAGCGGCTGTCGTCGATCTTTCGAAATAGAGAGTGTGACCGTCCGCGAATGCTGTCGCAAAAGCCTCAAACATCCCAGTGTTGACCAGCGATCCCAGATTCTGCGCAGGGCCCCATGGGTGGGCTGGCGACTCTCGCGTTGATACGTAAATGTCTCCGGAACCGAATCCTCCCGCTCGATCGGATCCGAAATACAGCGACTTACCATCATGTGAAAGACGCGGCGAAAACTCGCTCGCGACGGGATCATTAACGGTCGCTGGTAAGGGCTCTGGCGTTCCCCAGGGATCGTCTGGGGAGTTCCGCTGCGATATGAAAAGGTCTTCCTGCTGAGTAATCGGATCACGCGTCGCAGTAAAGATCAGTGTCCGGTCATCCGCAGATACAGTTGGGCCACCTTCAAATAAAGGAGAGTTGATTGTTGGTCCGAGACTTTGTGGTAGGCCGAAATTGCACGCGTCAGCAGACGCACGAATTGCTTCTACACCCCCTTTAGGATCCGCCAAAATAAATGCTGCCAGCATCAGTATCGATATGCTTAGAACTCTGTAATTCATTCTTCCTCCTTTTCCTTGTTTCGATAGGTGGCCGTTAAAACTGCGTGCCTCCTTGGAGTGCGGGGACTTCTCACCGCTTTGGTACCGCGAGACGTTTGATTTCCGGAGGCTTGTCTTCAACGCCGCCCTGTACCAAAGCGGTGACAAGTCCCCGCACTCCAAGGAGCTGCCCTCTTTCCACGTTCGTCGATTTCAAGATTTCCTGCTCGGAGCTGTTGTTATTCTGGTTCGGGAGGAGCATTGGCAAGAAAATCCGAGTCGCCAATGAACAGATTGCTTCTACCAGTTAGTGTGTCGTAAACCTCTAAAGTAATCACAAACCCTGGCGGATCTGGCTGAGGGTTGAAGCCGACAACTTCAGCGCGTATCGGCACACGCCCGGACCGTCCAAGCTCGCGATGTGACAATTCAAGAAAACCCGCTTGGCCCGGCATCAGATTCACTCGCGTCTGCGTGAGCACGACATTTCGATCGTCCAAGAATCGCAGCTCCAAAATAAGTGGCGAAATCTCGTTCGGATTGTTCAGATTGAGTACGTTAAGTCGAGCGGTCTGCAGCGACGCGATGGCCAACATGCCCGAGTGATGTAGACAACCGGGGCAGCTGCTCGGCATTGCCACTGCTGGTTTAAACTTCGAAGAGGCAGTCATTCGACGTGCGTTCGCGTACGCCCAACCTGCTGCAACAACAATCACCCCTATAGCCAGTGAAGCAACCTGTCTTGGTCTATTCTTCGCTTGCATTTGTTTGTTCCTCCTCATTCGAACTACTCGGGGGAAAAAGCTTGGCGGGTCTCTCCACATCAACATTGCACAAGTTAGTTCGACTTCCCGTGTCAGTTTCAGGCGCAACTACGAAATGGATCTGCTCGCCGCATGCTTCGCATCTAAACCGATGCACACCGTATTGAGCTATTACCAGCTGCCTTTCGGTTTCAATTGTTACGAGCGTTCTCCGTCGGAAACTTTTCATGGAGTCGCTTCTTACTTATCGTTGCTGGGGTTGGTCAAAACGAATGTTGTCTTCCCAGTGTCGTTATCGAAGACCTCAATTGAGACGTGAAGATTTGTGGTGTCCCGCCCACCGAGCGCAGTCACTACGGCTCGCAACTGAATCCGCCCAAATTGGTCGCCAGCGATGGCCAACGATTCCGCGCTCAAGTCGAAAGACTTGATTTGCTCAACGGGTATTAAGTGCGGTTGCGGCCCTTCTGATACGGCGCGTCCAGTGCTGTCGAGGAACTTCCACTCGATGAGATAGCCGCGTTGCTCGCCACTGTTCAGGACGTTGAGGCGAGCTGTTTGCCCTCTGGCCAGGCCAAATGACGCCGGCATATTTTCGGGGTCTGCAATTGCCTCAACCGAGATCGATGACCCGAAGAGCCAGCCTCCCAGCGTCAAGATTATTCCTATAAATAATCCGACCACTTTCATTCGACGGCTTCGTGTTTTCATCACTATTTCCTTTCAGAGTGAATTGGACCATAGTTGGCGCTATAGATTGTTCGCACAGAAGACGGTCGTCTTGCCCGAGGAATTATCCAAAACTTCAACTGCCACCTTGGGCTGTGTATCGTTTGGATTCCCTATCGTCGTTACCACCACCCGCAGCTGTATCCGACCAAAGGCGTCGCGCGCGACATCCAGCGAATCACCGTTAACGTCAAATGATCTGAACTGGTCAGTCGGAATGAAGGTGCGTCCGTCGGATCGCGCTACCACTCGCCCCATGCTGTCAAGAAACCTCCAATCAATAGCGTACCCATTCACCTCACCGGTGTTCAGAATATTGAGACGTGCCGTCTGTCCCGCCGCTAAACCAAACGGAGGCGGCATATTCTCAACATCCTGAATCGCGCGGACACGTCTCGGGCCCGACATCATCCAAATCGTCGCCAGGGAAATCACCATCATCATTACCAGATACCTCTTTGTTCTAATCCGTTCTCTCATCGCCCCTCCTTCCGAGTTCTGATCACGTAAATCTGGTTTGCTCTTGTGTGTACCATTCACAGACATCGCACCCAGCCTCGGACTGATCGTTGCTCCTCAAGATCTCGCGAGCTAAAATACGACTCCCCCAAATTTCCCGACCTTCTATCCAAGTCCAAAGCCTATTGCCTGCGAAGTGGGCTGACCTTAAGCAACTAGTGGTTTAAAAGTCCTGTAAGTGAGACTTACAACTTCTTAAAGTTTCTTAATCCGAGCATGAGTGCGCAAAACGCCCCTATTTACGAGTTCGGTCCGTTTCGCCTCGACCCGCAGAGACGTCGTCTCCTGCGCGAAGGCGAAGCGGTTCCGCTCAAGCCAAAAGACTTCGACACGCTGCTCGCGCTAGTCGAGAGAGGCGGTCACGTTCTGCCCAAAGAGGCACTAATGGAACGCGTCTGGCCTGGCAGCTTCGTAGAGGAAGGCAATCTGAGCTTGCACATTTCTAATTTGCGCAAGGCACTCGGTGAGAAAAGAGATCAACACAAATACATCGTTACTGTTCCGGGTCAGGGTTATGAATTTGTGGCGAGCGTACGCGAGTTGAAAGAAACCGATGCGGACTTAATGATCACGGAGCGCAGCAAGACAAGCATAAACATCGAAGACCAGCTTATCGAACAACCGCGTTACTTCCCCGCCAGTCTCAGCAAAACATGGCTCGCAATCATTATCACTGCCTTGGTGGTCGTCGCAGGTGGTTTTTACTTCATCAGAAAACGTGCTGCAGTTGCTGTTTCTTCAAGTCCTATCAAATCTCTAGCGGTTCTGCCGTTCAAGCCTTTAAGTGCCGTAAACCGTGACGAGTCGCTGGAGTTAGGCATGGCCGACACGCTCATAACAAGACTCAGCAACATTAAGGGCATCATTTTACGGCCCACGAGCGCAGTTCGCAGGTATTCCGACTTACAACAAGATGCCGTCGAGGCTGGCCGACAATTACAGGTCGAAGCAGTTCTCGAAGGAAACATTCAGCGCTCCGGCGACCGTATCCGAGTGACTGCTCGACTAATCAGGGTGTCAGACGGAACTGCTTTGTGGGCACAACAGTTTGATGAGAAATTCGGCGATATCTTTACAGTGCAGGATTCAATCTCTCAACGGTTAACTTCAAGCTTGTCCTTGACTACAACCGGTGAAGAGAAAGAACTACTCGCGAAACACCATACGGATAATTCCCAAGCTTATGAGTCATATCTCAAAGGCAGATACTTTTATGGAGGTGTGGTTTCCGAAGAGGGATTGAAGAAAAGCATTGCTTACTACGAGCAGGCAATCAAGTTGGATCCGAACTATGCTGAGGCTTATTCAGGATTGGCAAATTCTTACATGAGACTTGGAAATGTCTGGGGCTTCGTTTCACCGCGAGAGACTTTTCCGAAGGCCGAACCGGTACTCAAGAAGGCCCTCGAGCTTGACGAGTCTCTTTCTGATGTTCACGCATCGCTCGGCACTTATAAGTTTTATTACGAATGGGATTGGGCCGGAGCGGAGCGTGAATTCAAGCGCGCCATTGAACTCAACTCAAATCTAGGTAGAGCACATCACGAATATGCGACCCTGCTCCAAGTTTTTGGCCGTTTCGATGAAGCCGTTGCCGAGCGAGAATTGTCACGCCAGCTTGATCCGCTTTCGCCTAATCCGGTCGCAACGGTGGGCTATCCTCACTATTACGCCGGCCGTTATGACGAGGCGATCAAGTATTATCAGCAGGCCCTCGAACTGGATCCAAATTTTTCGTGGGCTCATTTATGGATTGGACAGGCTTACCTTGAAAAGGGACTCCGTGATGAAGCCATCGCCGAAATAGAGAAGGCACTTAAACTCTCGGATGGTAGTACGCGAGCGCTGGCCACGCTTGGTTACGCTTATGCTGTTGCCGGCAGACGTGACGAAGCGTTGAAAGTGATTGGCAAACTGAAGGAGACCGCAAATCAAAGATACGTTTCGCCGTACTTTATTGCAGTTATTCATGCTGGTCTAAAAAATCGCGATGAAGCATTCGTCTGGTTGGAGAAAGCCTTTGCAGAACGTCAGCCTTATCTCACACATCTCAAGGTCGAACCGGTCTTCGCAAATCTCCGCGGAGACCCGCGATTCGATGATCTACTTCGCCGCATTGGGCTCAGCCGATAGTCTCATCAAAACGATTGCGTCCAGTGGATCCGCCGGTCTATGAATTCCAAATACCTAGCCCCACCTTGTCAACTCGGATAGAATCCCAATCCGAATACGAACATCGCCAGCTCTCGTTGGCGCATTATCCCCCACATGAATTCTTCATTTTCAGTAGGAAACAAACGTGTTCGATATAAAAGCTTCGTTTGTGAGGCTGCATTGATTAAGTCAGTATCGACGACTCTGGTTATCCAAAGCCGCAGATTGGACCTGGAACGATGACGCTCGCCACAGGCACAAAAATCGGCCGCTATGAAATTCGGTCGCCGATTGGCGCCGGCGGCATGGGCGAGGTTTACCTTGCCAGGGATTTGAAACTGGGCCGGGAAGTCGCAATTAAAGCGATCCCCGACGCGTTTTCTCTCGACACAGATCGCTTGGCCCGCTTCGAACGAGAGGCGCGCTTACTGGCGTCGTTGAACCATCCCCACATCGGTGCGATTTACGGACTGGAAGAATGGGGCGACAGTCGATTTCTCGTTCTCGAATTGGTGCCGGGAATAACGCTTAGCGAGCTTCTTGCACGTGGTCCGGTACCAATTCAAGAAGCGTTGCATGTCGCAGGTCAGATTGCGACGGCGCTGGAAGTTGCTCACGAAAGAGGAATCGTTCATCGAGATCTAAAGCCTTCCAACATCAAAATTACCGACGACGATCAAGTGAAGGTCCTGGACTTCGGGTTGGCTAAAGCACTTGAAGAACCTGCCGATAATTCGCGCATTTTTGAATCACCCACCGTTCTCAATCAAGGGACCCAAACCGGGATCATTCTGGGCACGGCCGCCTACATGAGCCCTGAACAGGCGAAGGGTAAACGAGTAGATAAGCGAACTGACATTTGGGCATTTGGCTGCGTCTTGTATGAGCTATTAACAGCAAAACCAGTGTTTCTAGGCGAAGCAACCACAGATACTTTGGCTGCGGTTATGCGAGATGAACCTGACTGGAGTTTGCTACCCGAAACAACACCCAAAAGAATTCGCCACTTACTTAGACGGTGTTTGCGAAAAGATCCGGCGTTGCGTCTACGCGATATCGGCGACGCACGCATTGAAATCATGGAAGTGTTCAGTGAACCCGACGACGATGTAGCGATCACTGATCCAACAGTCTCGAGTACAGGCAAAGCTCGACATAGAACGTTTCCCTTTGCTCTGGCTGGATTTTTGGCTGGGGTAATTGTTTCAGGTGTTGTGTTCTGGGCCCTGTGGAATTCTGTTTTCGCGCGCCGCTTAACTACGCAGCCGGTAAAGCGTTTCACCATTAATCTTACGGACAACGAACCGCTGGCACTCACCAAGTTTGTGCCACTGGCGGTTGGACGCCAGGCGATAACAGTCTCACCTGATGGCAACAATCTCGTCTACGTCGTCAATCACAATGGAGTGGCCAAACTGTGCCTCCGACCGCTCAATCAATTCGAGACAAAAATAATTAGCGGAACTGAAGGAGCCTACAATCCCTTCTTTTCACCAGACAGTAATTGGGTTGGGTTTTTTGCCGACAACAAGCTCAAGAAAGTTTCCCTGGCCGGCGGTGAACCGGTGACATTGTGCGAAGCCAGAAATCCTGTCGGGGGTGATTGGGGGCCGCACGACATGATCTTCTTTGGCGATCAAGAGGGCGGAACATTAACGCGCGTTTCAAGTTCAGGCGGCACACCACAAGTCATTCCCATTGGTGGGGTACAGGCACCCGATGTTGAGGTTCTTCCCGACGGCAAATGGCTTCTTTATTCAACCGCCCAGACCAGTAACCCTGATCACCATGAAATCCGAGCGATATCTTTTGAGACCGGTAAAGGAGGTGTCGTAATCCAGGGAGGCAGTAATCCACGTTACTTGCCGAGTGGGCATCTGGTCTTTACGAGGGCTGCGACTTTGATGGCGGCTCCCTTCGACCTCGAAACGCGAACAGTAACTGGCCCGGCAGTCGCGGTTGTCGAGGGCATTAAATCCGAAATCTATGGTAACGGTCAGTTCAGCATTTCGGAGAATGGAACGCTTGCATATCTTCCAGGTGCTGCTGGCTGGATCGGTAAACCCGTCTGGGTGGATCGTCAGGGCAAGATCTCTCAAATACCATTGCCGGCCCAATGCTACGGCACCTTCAAATTATCACCGGACGGTAAACGCCTTGCTATCCAGGTTGCCAGCGCTACCGACGACATTTGGATATATGAATTTGAGCGCGGTACCTTCCTGCGTTTGACTCTAAATGAGAGCAACATCGGCCCGGTCTGGTCATCCGACGGAAGGTACGTCGTTTTCGGTTCGGTAAGAGATGGTAAGTCTGGTCTTTTCCGGAAGGCCGCAGATGGCAGCGGGATCGAAGAACGACTTACCACTGCGTCCCCAGATGCATTTCAGATTCCTGAATCATGGTCGGCTGATGGTAAGGCGCTGCTATTTGGCGAGTGGAATGCTACCGATCAGGGCGATATTTGGATTCTGCCTCTTGAGGGTGAACGCAAAGAAACGCCTTTTCTACAGACACCGTTTTCGGAGTTCTTCTCGTCGTTCTCGCCAAACGATCGTTGGATTGCCTACACGTCTGATGAATCCGGACGGTATGAAGTGTACGTGCGTCCTTATCCTGGTCCGGGGGGGAAATACCAGGTTTCAACTGAAGGCGGAGAGGAACCGGTCTGGTCCACGAACGGTCAGGAATTGTTTTATCGCAACGGTGAGAAGTGGATGGTCGCCAGCGTCGACACAAAGTCTGAGTTTCACTCTCAGACACCACTTTTGTTGTTTGAGAATTACTTCATCAATGTCCCCGGTTTGTCCCATTACCCTTCACCGGACGGTCAACGACAGGTGATGATTCAACCTGTTGGCCCGCAGGAAAACGCTAAACAGATTAACCTCGTGCTGAACTGGTTTGAAGAGTTAAAGCAACGCGTGCCTCTAGGGAAAAATTAGGCACTGACTTGCAACAACCTGAGTGAATGTCCGATATGCTTTAGCTTGTCGATCCCAAACACAAGTCCTCGCGGCAAGTTCGGACACCACAACAACAAGCTAAACAATTCGGACATCCAGTTGCTTCGCTCTGTGTTACGCAACATTCGCTTAACGTGCAATCCATCACCTAAGCCGGAACATCTCGGCCGTCCGCGCTATCAAATCCTTTCGGTACTTGGCGGTGTGTCTCCGGGAAGACTGGCCGTATGTCTCGCGATTATCTGCCAGTGTTTGTTGCGCTTCAGCCAAACGTTCGTGATGCACAGTTGTCGTTTGATCTCAGTTCCCTCGAACGTTGCTTCGGCTGTCATGCGATAACTTGAGACAGCGGTGTCACCAAAGGCACGCACTCTTAGATCATCCTTGTCGTATCGCCCAACAATGGCGTTTTCACTGGCCTGTCGTATTTCTGTCATCACGGCTGGTTTATCAACGCAGATACCGATTGGTGCCGTGACCATAATGTCGTCAGCGTAGATGCGGTCAAGGGCGTCGACGTCGACGCTCATCTCGGTTTGTGTCAATTGTTCCTCGAGTCTCAGTATCTCTCTTTCGATTTCGTTCATTTGTGCCTCCTTATTGTTTCCAATCCTGTTGCTCCACAATGGGTCCTTCACTAGAATCACATCGATCTCTTCAAAGATAAGATCTGTACAAACACAAGTCCTTCGAAAGTTCGGAAAAGTTTCGGAAAAATCCCGGAAACTGGGAATCATCAGGATGTTCTGGCAGTCGAAGACCTATTACGAGTTTGGACCATTTCGTGTCGACCCGCGGGAGCGCCGACTGCTTCGGAATACCAAGGTTGTGCCGTTGACGCCAAAGGTATTCGACATCCTGCTCGCGCTCGTGCAAAACCGCGGACACCTGCTTACGAAAGACGAGGTTATAAGGCTCGTTTGGCCCAACACCGCTGTGGAAGAAGGAAATATCGCGCGCAATATCTCGACGTTGAGAAATGCGTTAGGCGAACATCCACGCGATCATCAGTACATCGAGACTGTTCCATGGCGTGGTTATCGCTTCGTGGCACAAGTCAAAGAAGTGTTAGATGAAACTGTCGCGCCCATCAATTCCATTGCGGTTTTACCGTTTGTGAATCTCGCTCAGGATCCAGGTCTGGAGTATCTCTCAGACGGAATTACAGAGAGCCTCATCAATAGCCTTTCGCAGCTCATGCCGCTCAAAGTTATGTCACGCAACTCGGTCTTTCATTACAAAGGTTGCGAAACGGAGGTGTCAGTGGCGGGCAGAGAACTAAATGTGCAGGCGATTGTAATTGGCCGCGTTGCGAAGCATGAAGATTTCCTCGCGATCAGTGTTGAGATGGTGGACGTGCGCGATGGCCGCAACATCTGGGGTGCACAATACACCCGAAAGTCGGCAGACATCTTTACGATACAGGAAAGGATCGTCGAGGAGATCACTGGGAAGCTCCGGCTTAAACTCACCTGGCAACATAAACAACGACTGCCTCAACGACAAACTCAAGACACGCGGGCTTATCACTTCTACCTGAAAGGTCGTTACTACTTCAACAAACTGACGGTTGATGGAGTACAGAAAGGTGTCGAGCATTTCAAGCAGGCCATCGAAAGAGATCCAGACTACGCCCTTGCTTATGTAGGCTTAGGTGATTGTTACAATTATTGGGCCAAGCCAAACGAAGCAAAGCAGGCAATGGCCAAAGCTTTGGAAATTGATGAGACGCTGGGCGAAGCTCATGCTTCACTCGGTTTCTTCAAATTCGTTTACGACTGGGACTTCGACGGCGCGGACAGTCAGTTTGCGCGAGCGCTCGCGCTCAACTCAAACTACGCTGAAGCTCATCATTGGTCGGCCATCTATTTTGCAAACATGGGCCTTCATGAAAAAGCTGCTGTGGAGGCAAAGCTGGCAGTTGGACTCGATCCGTTGTCGCTCATGATGAATATGACTCCTGCTTTGGCCGCCTATCTCGCGCGCGATTACAAGCGCGCTGAGAAAGAACTCTTGAAAGTCATTGAAATGGAACCCACCTTTCCAGCCGCGCACAGCGTGCTTGGCAACACTTATCTTCAGCAAGAACTTTATGAGAAGGCGATGGCCGAGTATCAGAAAGTGTTGGAGCTGTCTAAAGGTGTCGCGCTCGTCGAAGCTGCTATGAAAGCAGTTATTGCCCATGCATATGCAAAGTCCCGAAAACGTAACAAGGCATTGAAGGTGCTTAACGAATTGTTGGAAGCAAGTAACGAGACTGTTCAAGCGGCGCCGGCCATAAACGTCTCGCCGCATTCGATTGCAGAGATCTATGCGGCGCTGGGGCAAAAAGACCTCGCATTTGACTGGCTCAATAGAGCGTACGACCAACGTGATATGCAGTTGGTCAGTTTAAGAGTGAATCCAACGCTAGACCCACTGCGTGACGATCCGCGTTTTAGAGATCTGTTGCGGCGCATGGGACTACATTCCCGGTCGAAGGAAAACTAGCTACGCTGGGAATTCCGGGACTGACAGGATCCCGATTAGTTCCGTGCTGCGAGGTGAGGTCGGCTAATGCAGTCAGAACCCCATTCGCCGTAACAAATTCTGGAAAGACGCGGCTGCATCGTTCACTCCAAATCAATTCAATATACCCGCTAGCATTCTGGTTTCATTTCTGTAGAGCAGAAGATATAGTGATGACCTTGAGGGTTACTTCTTGAAGTCCGCCGCCCAGTTTACGATAACGTTAATCTGCTGACGGTCCGGTGCTTCCGGCAAAGAAGATACCAGGAAGCGTTTGCCGTCGTGCGCTACCGTGTAATATCCGTTGCCGGGGAAGCTCTGATCGTTCGAGAAGACACGAATCTCGAAAAGCGGTCGGGCCTCTCCGACTTTAAATGTCGGCCCATCACCGTTCACTTCCACCGCCATTAGTTTTCGGTCCGGGGCATAGTAATAAAGCTCCCGCCCATCAGCGCGCCACTGCGGTTGTGACCCGCCACCGATTGAGATCGCCAACTTGCTGCCGATACGTGGAAAGCTCTCGACGTAAACCTCAAACTGCCCGGTCTCGTTCGATATGTACGCGATCCAACGGCCGTTTGGTGAGAAGCGAGCCTGAGCTTCGATGAAACCAGTTTGCAGCAGCGCCGTCGGTTTTCTCTCACCCCCTAAAGAGAGCAAGTACAAATCCGAATTCGTCTTCGGGTTGAGTTGAGAGTAGATAATGGACTGCCCATCAGGCGACCACTGAGGGTTGTACTTCAGCTCTGCGGACAAAATCAGCGGCTCCTCCGGCGATGTGCCGCTCGATGGCTTTTGATAAATACCCGTAGCCCCGTTGCGCGTCGAGAGGAAGATGACACGATCGCCGGAGGGCGACCAGGAAGGGTAACCATCGGGGGCCGGATCGGTGGTCAGCCGTATCTGAGTGCCGCGGTCAAGATCGATCAACCAGATGTCAGGAGCTCCTCCGGCCTGTGTGTCTGAGCGGGTGACTGCAACCTTCTTCTCATCGGGTGATAAGGCAGGCGCGTTATAACCGCCCGGTGGCGCGAGAGTTCCGAGTTGTTTACCTGTCCTATCAAACCAGATGAGTTGGTTGTTATTAATGTCACCCGGGCGAAGGATAAGGACACCGGTTTCGGACACAGAGAACATCGCTCGACCGATTATCGGATTCCGTACCGTATGTTCGGCGACGGGAAACGCGTCGCCTTTGAGTTCGAGCCTGTTGGCGTCAAAACCTTGCGCCATAAGCGTGTTCTCACGAACGAATAGCACGTAGCCCGGCGGCGCGTACGCCATGCTCGAATGCGCTTGCAGTATCTTCGTGGTCTCCTTCGAGTCGAGTGAGCCGACGTAAATGGCACTGTTCTCCGGCTGCGCGTTCCTCGCTAGAAAGAGGAAGTGTCGACCATCTGGAAGAAAGTACGGCCAGATGTGTTCGATCTCATTTCGGGCCGCGTCAACCACAGTGACTTGGACAGGTGTCCCGCCTGCGGCAGACACACGATAAAGTCCGCTCGCGACTCCCTGCGAGAAAATAATGGTTCCATCGCGGCTCCAGGCACCACTCCAATTCGCCGGCACGTCGCAAACGATCTGCGGGACTCCGCCCGAAACGTCGATCCGTTTGAGCTTACCGTTGGCGAAAAACCCGATCGAGCGGCTGTCAGGTGACCAGAACGGCTGAAGTCCACCATCAGTTCCCATCAGCGGGCGTGCTTCGAAAGATCCGAGCGCACGCAACCAGAGAAGCTCTTTGCCGTCATCCGTGTTGAGCCGAAAGACCAAGTAATGACCGTCTAGGGAGATCGTAGGAGGACCGAATATTTGCGCTTTCTCGGGCATCGGGATAATGAAACGCATTGCCTCGATCAGCCCCGCATCCGTCCGATCACGGCGGAAGTATGTCCAGGCGATAAAAACTCCGGCTATCAGAAACAGTACAGCTATCAGTACCCACGGCAACCAAAGGCGCACTCGGAAAGCGGCAGGGACAAATGACTGGGTCGTTGTCTCGTTTGTGACTGTAGCAGACCCCGAGAGTGCTTCCAGCGCAAACGCGACGTCGCGCGCTGAATGAAAACGTGCTTCAGGATTCTTCTCGAGACAATGATTCACCAATCGTTCCAACGCCGGCGAAACAGTCTTGTTTGTATCAGACAGCTCCGGCGGATCTTCTTTTAAGATCGCGCTCATCGTCTCCGCCGCCGACTCTCCATGAAAGGCGCGTCTTCCGGAAAGCATCTCGTAAAGAATTGCGCCAAAAGAGAAGATGTCCGAACGTTGATCGACCGCACGTCCCTTTAATTGTTCTGGCGACATGTAGCCTACTGTTCCCATGACAACTCCAGGATCAGTATCGACACGACGCGTAGGAACATCTGTTTGCGACTCGTTACCGTCGAGCTGAGTTAGCTTCGCCAAACCAAAGTCGAGGATCTTTACACGTCCATCATTGGTGACGAAGACGTTGTCCGGTTTGAGATCACGATGGATGATTCCCTTCTCATGGGCCGCTGCCAAGCCATTCGCGATCTGCAACGCGTAATCCACCGCGCGCCGTTGGCCCAGCGGAGTCCCACCGATTCGCTTGCGCAGTGTTTCCCCTTCCAGCAGTTCCGAAACAACGTAAGTAGTTCCATCATGAGCGCCGATGTCGTGAACGACGAGTATGTTTGGGTGGTTGAGTGCGCTCGCTGCGCAGGCTTCCTGCTCGAATCGACGTAACCGGTCAGTGTCGCTAGAGAGAGTCGTGGGCAGAACCTTCACCGCAACGTCACGACCCAACTGAGTATCGCGACCCTGGTAGACTTCTCCCATGCCGCCTGCTCCAAGCTGCGAGCGGATTTCATAGCGGCCCAGTTTTGTGCCGGAGGCAAGCGTCATATGAAGTCGTGGATCAGAATCAGGTCGCTCGTCTGCGTGCCGCGCGAAAGGGCGATCTGTTTGCAGTCGCGCGAGAGTCGAACCAGAAGCTCTGGTCGGCCTTGAAGTCGGTCAACTGTACAGGCTTCCCTCCGTCCAGCGGCAGCGACCAGATGTTGGAGACGCCGTTGATAGTGTCGTGGCAGCAGAATCATCACCGCTCGTGCCGTCAGAGACGAGCGGCACACCATCTACACGACAGAACTTGAGCGTTTCATCAGTTTCAAGACGATCGCATGGGGGACAGCGTTTCATAAGCGAGTGGCAGGACCACCCTTACAAGTTCAGAACGCCTGCTTATTCTACCTGCGCGCCTGATAAGCGGCTAGGTCATGTGCCGCGAAAACAATTGACATGCACCTAACTCTCACACGGAAAAGTTTGTTTGATTACCGTGACAGCAAATGGATCTTCGCTCGGCGCAACAGACTACAAAATTGAACGTCAAGAATCGGAATGATTGATGTAGAGATCTGCTGTTTCACGTAACGGCCGGTGAAAGCATTGAGTCGACAATGACCGAAGTCAACACAGATTGGTATTGGTTTACGAAAGCGTGACCATGATTACAGGAAGCAATTGGTGGGATCGTGAGAGATATCTTCCGGTGTCTACTGGGTGCTCGATGTGGCGATAGAGAATATTTGCGGCGATATTTCCAGTCAGCTTTCTCTTTTCTCGTACTTACAACGATCTACTTGCACATTTACTGCACAGCGTTCGGAAAACCGGCGCTTACAACGATTCTCAGCAACTGTAACTGGTTGAAAATAAATGGCGGAGCCGACGGGACTCGAACCCGCGACCTCCGACGTGACAGGCCGGCGTTCTAACCAACTGAACTACGACTCCGCAAAAATCTGCTTTTCAATCTTGTCTGAGATCTGAGATCTGAAATTTGAGATCTCAAAGCTGGTAGGCACGGAGGGATTCGAACCCCCAACCTCTTCCTTGTAAGGGAAGCCGTCTACCATTGACGTACGTGCCTGACTCTTGAGGAAGGCCCTGTCGCCTGTCCTTCTTCACTGAACGAAAAAACCTCGTCGAAAATCCGGGTGGCACGTGCACGAATCAAATATCATTGCCGCCAAAACTGCTCGTCGTGAATGAGTCGCCATGCTAAGAGAAGCAGGTTGGAGTGTCAAGTTGGCTTCACAAAGTCCAAAATCGTACAAAATAATGTACGCTAGGGTACTCTCTTAGCAAAGAACAGTCGTTTTAGAAAACAAATAACCACTTTCGGCTATTGACCCAGAGCGCATTTTGAATAAAATTCACCCCAACGGCGCATGTGGTTGCTGGGGTGAGGACAGTAACCAATAGAGGCTGAATGCCTCCGCCAACCTTGAGAGGCCGGTCCAAACCGGCCTTTCGGTTTTTTGGCGCAATGATGACCTAAATGATCTCTGTAGCTGAAGCCATTCAAATTGTTAGGGACCAAACGTCGCCGCTTCCAACTGAACGCGTCACCCTTCAGGATTCTCTGGGACGGGTCCTGGCCCAAGACGTGATCGCCGACAGTGACCTTCCACCATTCGATCGTTCGCAAATGGACGGGTATGCAGTCCGCGCTCATGACACCAATGACGCTCCAGTCAGACTAAAGATTGTTGGCGAATCTGCAGCCGGTAAGGGTTGGCACCAGGAGATGCAAGCAGGCGAGGCGGTGCGCATTATGACCGGTGCGCCAATTCCCACAGGTGCCGATGCGGTACAGCAAGTCGAACTAACTCATGAACTCAAGGACAATACCGTCGTGGAGTTGCTGGAAAGTGTCGAACGCGGCCGATCGATCGTGCAGCGCGGGAGTGAGATCCTCGCTGGCGCTACTGTTTTGCGTTCGGGCGTTACGCTCAATGCCGCGATGCTCGCCGTGCTGGCCTCTTTCGGATATGCACACGTAGCAGTTGGACGCAAACCACGAGTGAGTGTCCTGGCAACAGGCAGTGAACTAGTTGCCGTCGAACAAACGCCGGGACAAGATCAAATTCGAGACTCAAATAATTATTCGATCGGAGCTTATGCTGAACGCGCAGGAGCTGTCGTCACCAGTCTGGCGCTTACCGGAGATGAAACTGGGATCTTAAAAAGAGCAATCGCGCGAGCAGCTGAAAACAGTGATGTGATTGTTACCTCAGGCGGAGTTTCGATGGGCGTTTATGATTTTACAAAAACTGCTCTCAACGAACTTGGGGCTGAGTTGTTTTTCGAACGAGTTGCGTTGCGTCCAGGAAAGCCCACAGTCTTTGGGCGCCTCCCCAATGGCACGCTCGTCTTTGGGCTGCCGGGAAATCCCGTATCCGTCTCCGTGACATTCAATCTATTCGCACGCACAGCATTACTCGCGATACAGGGCTCCAATGAACCAACACTCAAAACGGAGACCGGTATCCTCGCGAAGAATGTTAAAGGTACGATGGAACGCGCAAGCTATTTGCCAGCTCAACTCACAACCAACGATGACGGACAACTCGTCGTTTTCCCATTGAAGTGGGGAGGGTCATCTGACTTTGTCGCATTTGCATTGGCAACCGCGTTAGCGATCGTACCGGCGGGCGTGAAAGTCATGGAAGCAGATTCGATAGTGAGAGTAGTTCACTTGCCTTAAAGAGAATCGAGGAGGATAAACCACTAAGACAGAAACCATTGGTCATATATCATTTGACATTTTTCATTTGTCATTTTGGAAAACAACGCCAAAGTCCTCAGACCATTCTTCAGAAATGACAATTGAAAAATGTCAAATGATATATGACCAATGATCTGTTCGTTCTACGTAAGCAGGGTTTCCGGCTGCTGTCCAGCCGCGATCCTTTCTGTCAAACCATTGAAGCCATCGAAACCTGGCAGCCTTTCAATTCTCCCCGTGACAGTGCGGTGGAAGTCTTTAAGGCCAGTGGCACCCCTGAACAAAGTCGTCAACACGTAGTTTGTTTCGTGCTCTCGTTTTGCTCCCTGCCCTACCGGTGACCAGAAGCGGCTAATGATGAACCTCGCAAGATCTCGGGCGAATTTTTTCTCCTTCAGTTTTAGCCGGGCAATATTCCAGTAAAAACCGGCATGGATGGATTCCTCCTGGACAATACCCAGAACCAGCCGCTTCAAGACTGGGTGTCCAGCCAGATCACCGAGTTTGCGATAGGCCTGCATCGCCGTCACCTCGTTGATCGTTCCCCAGACCATGTGAGCTCCATGAAAGTACTTGCCAAATGGTCTACTGGCATGATCAGCCACCCAACTTCCAATCAAATAACTGCGCGGGATATTGCTCATCGCTTCCGCCCGCCAATTTTTTCCGGTGTGATGTCCCGCTTCTTCGAGAAACCGATTCAGCAGGTTGGCGTGGTGCAATTCCTCAACACTCCAACGATCCATGAACTTCTTGATGATCGGATCTCGGCCAGTCGGTGTGCGCATCAGCTCGTGGTAATACATGTCCGTGAAATACTCAATGTCACGCATATACAAGAGCACGGGCACGAATGCTTCGTGCAAGGGATAGTTTTTCACTTCCCTCCACCGAATGCTGCTCACGTACTCTTTCGACAACGCACGGGGTTGTCGTTCGTACCAGTCGAGAACCTCTTTGTCTGTTTCAAACACTGGGGAGCCTCCCTCTTGGGCTTATTGAAAGTTAATTACTCTACGGGTCTGCGTGGTAAATCGGATTTCCACGACGTGACCTCTAATAACAGATTACGATCGAAAAGTGCGAACTAATGAAACAGACGAAAATGATTGACCCTTGAGTGTTGATAAAAATAGACCGAACTGGTACCGCCTGTCGAGGTTCAGACTTGCTTCGGGGCCACTTTGTGTTATCTACTTTTCAATATGGAACCACTTTCGCACGTCGACGAGCAGGGACGAATCCGAATGGTGCATACGGGTGGGAAGGAAATAAGTTCCCGTCGAGCCGTTGCTTCCGCACGTGTTCTGATGAAAAGAGAAACGGTGGACGCGCTGCGCAACCACCGCACGCCAAAAGGCGATCCGCTCGAGACGGCAAGACTTGCGGGGATCATGGCCGCCAAGAAGACCGCTGAACTCATTCCGCTTTGTCACCCACTCCCCTTGACGCATATCGATGTTCAAGCCCTCCTAGAGGACACCGGCATCGCCTTGACTGCCGACGTATCTACCAATGCTCAAACGGGCGTAGAGATGGAAGCGCTGACTGCCGTTTCAGTCGCGGCCCTCACAATTTACGATATGTGCAAGGCCCTGGATAAAGGCATTACGATTACGGACGTGACCTTGGAGAGTAAGACCGGTGGCAAATCAGGTGACTATTTTAGACAGCCTAAAAGCTGATTTCATAATAAAGGGCAGTTTTTCGGCAGTGCTGAGAAACGGGAACATCACGGGGCGGTTCTGCGTTATTCAAGTCGACCTTTAGCTTTTAGCGGGTACGGTCTTACAATATGGCCAACAGAACCCGAACGAATTACGGAGATTCAAAATGAAAGTAAGTCTTTCGCGAGATGCCCGGCCTCAGGCCATGACCCTTCTGGTTGCGGCGACGATTTCGGTACTCCTTTGGTTCATCCCTTATGCGGAAATACTCTCTTACCCTTTTAGGATCTTCGTCACCTTCATTCACGAAGGTGGACACGCAATCGCCGCGTTGTTGACCGGCAATTCCGTAAGCAGTTTGAGTGTTGCGACAAATGCCAGCGGCGAGACCTACACCACTCAAGGTGGGTTGATATCGCAAGTTCTTGTCTCGAGTGCGGGGTATGTTGGTTCGATGGCCTTTGGCGCGCTCTTACTGATTCTCATTCGGAAATCCGTAGCTGCGCGGATAGTGCTATTGGGATCTGGCATTTTGGTGTTTGCGCTGACAATGATCTATGGACTATTCAAACCACTCTTTAGCGGATTCGCCTGGTCAGGAATACCATTTACGCTTGTAGCAGGCTTGATCATTTCAGTTGGGCTGGTTCTCATCGCACGGTTTGCCAGTGCTCGCGTGGCCAGCTTCTTCGTGAGTTTCCTCGCGGTTCAGTGTGTGCTTAATGCTTTGTTTGACTTAAAGACTGTCTTCTTCCTTTCCTCGCCGTTTGCGCCCTCGGTTCATACCGATGCAGTGAATATGGCTAGTGCTACGGGCATTCCGGCAATCTTTTGGGCAATTCTGTGGATTGGCCTTGCGCTGGGGATTCTGTGGTTTGCGATGCGACTTTATGTGGCTGGTCGAGACAAAGGATTTCAACCGGACCTGCCATTTGAAGAAACGCCGACAGTTTAAATGGCGCAGACTTCAGTCTGCGTTCGTGAATCTAAAGGGGACTCTAGTTGGAGTCCCCTTCGTGTTTTGCGCGCAAAGACACCACCGGCTTCAGCCGTGTGGAGTTTCAATTTCCGAAATCCCGCTTTCATCACGCAGACCGCCTGGCAACGAGCGCCTCAGAACGAATACCGATATCTCACGGTTACTCCCCGACCAGCACCATCGATGCCCCAGCTAATCCCACGATACGACTTGTCGAAGATGTTTTCGAAGTCAATAAAGACTTCCGAGGTTTCGGCAAACTTGATCGCGCCGCGAACTCCAACGAGTCCGTAACCCGGCAAATACGGAAACAGCGGAACCAGTGTGTTGTTGTCTACAACGCGCACGCCATTAATGGTTGCGCCAATCGGAAGTAGTCTGTTTTGAACCTGCGTCAGGTTTTCCCCGGTGGGAATCAAAATGCCTCCCGCATTCCCACATCCTCCAGCGCCTGGAGTTGTCAATCCTCTAACGCAAGCCCCACGGCGAAAGAAGTTTTGGATGTTTGCTCTTGAGCGCGCCGCTCCGGTTCTGCGATCAGTAAGATCCAACGACGAGAGTCGGTTCTGGCGGCCCGTCATGGTGGAGTAACCTTCGATGTAAAAACGGCCGCGCGGTTGATAGCGCAAACTAACAAAGCCAGTCGCCGGGGGAATTCCACCTTCGATGTTAGGTGCCAGACCGTTAAGCAAACTATGAGCGCGAAGGTAAGTGAAGTTTCCTGTTGCACTGAAGCTGTCGTTGAAATGAGCGCGAGTGTTGAACTCAATACCATTCAGGCGAGCATCGTCGAAATTCACCCGGACCAGAACTGGACTAGTCGGAGCTGCGGCAACGAAGACCAGGCCGGCAGCATTCTGTGAAGTTATTTGATCGCTGCCAAGAAACGTACCAGTTGCGCCCGGTGGTAACACGAGTGCTTGATCGAAGTAGACCTCGCTGAGTTTGTTAGTGAAACCTGTCAGCTCAGCACCAAAATGACTGCTTGTATAGCGGAAGCTCAAGTCGAAACTGTCGCTATATTCGGGCCCAAGTCGTTGCACGGGAATTCCAGTCGACACGGCGTCGCCACCTGCCGTCGTTCCAATGAATCCACCCCGAGCTGCAGCAGTCAAAGCGTCCACTTCGAATCCTGTACCAACGAGGCCAATGATTCCTAGATCCGTTGTGTTAGGTGCACGAAAGCCACGCGTGTATTTGCCTGCGATGTCAAATCCCCCGGTGATGTTGACGACGGCGCCAATACGCCCTGACAGAGCGCCAAACCGAGCGCTGTCGTCAGGAAACAGAGGCTTTCCATTGGAGCCAAGCGCCGAGTTAGCAGCGCGCGATTCATAAGAAGCAACGCTGTAGCGTAAGGCACCATTAATTCGCAGACGATCAGGTATAGCCATGAATGAATCCTGGGCGAAGAATCCGTATGAAAGATAGCGCGCGCCGTTTGGAATTCGTGGACGGGTATTGCTTGTAGTTCTCGAGACAGGGTCAAAGGTGAAGGCCGGCGCAGTTATCTTATCTCGGTAGGTATCAGCACCAAACACAAACGTGTTTCGTTTGCCAATTTGTTTGTCCAGATAGAAGGTGAAACCGAAGACATTTGTTCGTTCGCGTTGGTTCGTGATCGTTCCAATCGGGTTTCCATTACCGCCCTGATTGATTCTCTCTTCGCGCTGGCCGTTATATGAAAACGTGAACGAAGCATCGTCGAACCATCCGAGACGCTGTCGAACCAGACGCCCGTATAGAGTGTCGGTCATCAAATTTCGTAAGTCGGCAATATTGTTTCCATCGCCACCAAGTAACTGATCGTATCGCTTGCCGTTGTCCTGTTGATTGCGCGCATAGCTGAAGAGCAGTTGTGTGTTCTCGTCCAGGTTGAAATTTGATCGGAACAGCCCACCGTACTGAGTAAACCCGGTGTCAGGAAGACGCGTACCAAAAACGTCGGAACGCAGCCCGAGAAAGCGAGTGACTGCGGCATGATATTCAAGACCATCAGCTGGGCGCAGGGTACTTATGCGTCGCGCATTGACGTTAAGTAACAGTCCGTATTTCCTCGTTCCGTAGGTGAAGAGACTATTACCACCGAATCCATTGGTGGCCGATGTGTAGAAGACATTTGTAGTGCCGTGAAACTCGTTCGCGTCACTGCCATACCTAGGAGAATGTGAGATGAAGTTTACTACCCCACCGTGAACATCGGAGCCATATTGAGAACTATTAGGTCCGCGTAGAATTTCCACGGTCTCCAAGGTCGATGGTTCAATGAGACTGAAGAAGGTGCCCACACCACCGCGTTGGGCGCTAGTCGTGTAACGAACGCCATCTACATAAACAGCGACGTTTCTTCCGGTCAGTCCACGAACGAATACAGCGCTCAGCGAGGGACTAGTTCGTTGCAGATTGACGCCAGTCTCTTCGTCTACGACCTGTGCAACAACTTCCGTCGCACGATCAAGAATCCTCTCTTCATGAATAATATTGACCTGGGTCTCAACATTGCGCCGATCGGAGACTTGACCAGCTTCGGCTGTAACAGTGACTTCCTCAGTGATAGGATTGATCTCCAACACCGCATCCAGCTCGTTAGTCCTACCTGACTTTATTTGAATGACGCTGCGGTAAGTTATGAAACCTGGGCGCGCGATGTTGATTTCATAAGTTCCGGGCACAACGTCATTCATAGTGAATTTGCCGTTCGAGTCAGTGACAGCGGTTTCAACCACGGCTTGTTGTGGATGACGCAGCGACACTGTGACGCCGCTGACAGCGGCGCCGGCACTATCTTTAACCTTCCCGGAGACCTTACCGAGCGATACTTGAGCAACTACCGGAAATGCGAGTGCCACGAAGCTGAAGATACATATCGCAAGGGAAACGACCGTGTGCAACAGACCCTTCATTCAGGTAAATGCTCCTTCATCAAGTAGGACTAACTCGCTGGATCGTACTGGCAAGGGGAAAACTCACACATCTCAATCTAGCCGGGGGCAGGCCAGCGAACGATTAGGTGGCCCACAACCGTAACTTGAAAATGAGTCAAGAATCTATAGTTAGCCCTGAACTACTACCAGCAACCGTAAGTCAAAGTGACAACTGCGATTGTGTAATTCAATACTTGCTCACTAGAATGGTTAGCTTAGGAAGGCGACAACGTGTTCGATGAATGCGTGTACGCAGCCGAGTACTTTAGGACGGCTTTCGATTACTAATCCCAACACCACGATAGAAATTACTAGAAGCCACGGTGCGAGACGAAACAGTGGCGCACTCGAAACCAACAAACTCGGATCGCTTGAGGAGAGTTCAAGCAACCGACGCACCCGCACTTTAACACCTCGCGTCTCCTCACCTCCGACGAGAAAAGCAGACGATGGCATCACCTGACGATCTTCAGCAGGAATCAGTCGCGCAATGCGCACGAGGGCAGAAGCAAGGTTAAGCGCCACCGCCGAGCTCTTCTGTGCCGCGTGTTCATCAGCCGCAGATTCCGCAGATTCGCCCCACGCCTCGTCGAGCGCACGGCCGCAAGGAATGATCAGCAGTGCCGCCCTGCTTGCGCGAAGCATAGAGCGTTTCAAATTGTCGTAGGCGGCCATGTGTCCGTATTCGTGCGCGATCGCCGCAGCTAATTCTTCTTCAGTAAGTAACTGGTGCACGTGCTCTGCGATGAACAGGCGCGGCCGAAACGTACCAACCACTGCGATGATGGGAAACGAATGTGACAAACGAAACGCCGGTACCTTGAGTCCGTCAAGTTCGATAGGCGTTGCATTAGATAGCCAGTTTCGCAGCAATGATCTGGTCGCGAGCCAGGACCGTATTCCGCGCCAAATGGCACAACCAACACCGACTGCGGAAATCGCCGCCAACGTTCCCAGTTTTTTACTGACAAACTCGTTTGTGGAGTATGGTTCGTAAGTGAGATAGGAAGGTAACATGAACGCGACGACCCAGATTATGGCGATCGCCGGCGGTCCAACGCGCATGACGAAGAGAAGCTCTGCGCGCGTCCTCGCCGAACATCGCAAAAGGGGTCGTCTAAGCAGATGCCACAAACCTGTCGCTGCCACAGTTGCGACCGCGTTAACAGTCAGTAGCATTGCCAAGACCAGGGTAATACCGAGAAGTTCGTACATCGTCAACTCTTTCGACGCAGCTCTTTCTTCTTCTCTTGCACCAGCCGATCGAGCTCATCGAGTAACTCACGGTCTCGTTCGCTGATCGTATCGACAATGCACGCCAGAACGGGCTCGACTCCGTCAGCACCATGTCCTAACAGGCCGTCAATCACATCTTCTTTGATTCCCTGATCAAAGGTGTCGCGTGAAACCAAAGCTGCATAGAGAAAGGCCCGACCATCTTTTCTGCGCTCGAGCAGATTCTTTTTGAACAGTCTGTCGAGCGTAGTCATCAGAGTGGTGTAGGCAATCCTCTCATCAAAAGCGCGATAGATGTCGCGCACACTGACTTCACCGAGTCGCCAGGTTTCTTCGAGAACTTGACGTTCTAGTTTGCCAAGCGCGAAGCAGGCTATTTCGCGCGGTCTGCGGAATCCGCGAAGCAGAAATCTTGATGTTTTCATGACGAACTGGATTGTCGGGCATGGCGCTTTGGCGTGTCAACGAGATCTTGGATTTTGAAACTCACCTGATGAGTTAACTCAGGTTCTACGGCCTGCCATTTCGCATCTGCGCGTCTCCTCGGGTATCATGCGAGGTTTGCGACGACCGCCGGATTCACGTCTGTGGTGTGTCGTTCTAGAAACATGTCAGAAGAAGCTATTCAAGTCAGGGGAGCGCGGGTAAACAACCTCAAGAACGTCTCGTTCTCTATTCCGATCAATCAAATGACGGTCGTAACCGGCGTTAGCGGTTCCGGTAAGTCGTCGCTCGCCTTCGACACAATCTACGCCGAAGGCCAGCGGCGCTATGTCGAATCCCTCTCAGCGTACGCCCGCCAGTTTCTTGAGCGAATGGACAAGCCGGACGTTGATGAAGTGCGTGGGATTGCTCCGGCAATTGCGATTCGTCAAAAGAACTCCACCCGCAACCCTCGTTCGACTGTTGGGACTCAGACTGAAATCTACGATTACCTGCGCTTACTGTTTGCACGTGTCGGCGAGACCTTCTGTCGCGTCTGCGGACGTCACGTTTATCGCGATTCGCCAGAGTCCATCGCCGATGAGGTCTTGAGTAATTTAGTTGAAGCCACGCGCTTCAACGTGCTCTTTCCTGCTGTGGCCGGACTTACCAGCGACACAGCCGAGCAACCTGAAAAGACCAAGGCCAAGTCAGCGCGTCGAAGTTCGCAACCCCGTCACAACGTTACAGCTCACTTGATGAGTTTGATGCAACGCGGCTTCACTCGGCTCTTTGCTGATGGACAGATCATCGAATTGAACTCAGCGGATGATTATCGCCGGACCGATTTTGAAAATGTCTTCGTGTTGGTTGATCGACTTACCGCGCGGGCTGACGTGCGACAACGTCTCGTAGATTCAGTTGAGATCTGTTTTCAGGAAGGACACGGAACCGCGCTTATTGAAACTGCAGAATCGGAACCCAAACTCTTTCATTTCTCCGAGCGATTTGAATGCAAGTATGACCACACGGTCTACGCGACACCGGAGCCGCGTCTTTTTAGCTTCAATAACCCGTATGGTGCATGCCCGACCTGTCAGGGCTTTGGCAACACAATTGGCTTGGATCTTGATCTGGTGATTCCCAACCCCGGTTTGTCCCTGAAAGAAGGCGCCATCGAACCCTGGACAAAACCACAACACGAGTGGGCGATGAACGAGCTCAAACAGTTCTGTCGTTCGGAAAAGATCTCAATGACAGTGCCGTTCATCCAGCTGCCGCGAGAGGACCAACAGGCGATCATTGAGGGCCGCGCCGAGTGGGCCGGAGTTCGCGGTTTCTTCGAATGGATGGAAACGAAGAAATATAAGTTGCACGTGCGTGTGTTTCTCTCGAAGTATCGGGGATACACCTTGTGCCCGGATTGTGGTGGCGGACGTCTGCGACGTGAAGCACGAGATGTCAAAGTTGGAAACCGGACGTTACCAGAAATCTGTTCGCTGGCGATCAAGGAAGCGGCCGCATTCTTCGCTCAGCTCCGGTTGTCTGATGAGCAAACAGCAATTGCGGAACGAATTCTCTTTGAAGTGCAACGCAGATTGAGATTCCTTGTCGAAGTTGGACTCGATTACCTAACCCTCGATCGCCTGGCATCAACCCTTTCCGGTGGCGAGGCGCAGCGTATTCAACTGGCAACTAATCTTGGCTCATCTTTGGTGGGTGCGCTCTACGTGCTCGACGAACCTTCAATAGGATTACATCCACGGGACAACGATCGACTCATTCGGCTGCTGAAGAACTTGCGCGATATCGGCAACACGGTGTTGGTTGTGGAGCACGACGCCGAGATGATGCGAGCAGCCGATCACATTCTTGATATTGGTCCTTCAGCCGGTGAGCTAGGCGGTCGGGTGATTTATGAAGGGGATTTCCCCGGCCTGATGGAGGATGAGACTTCCCTGACTGCTCGTTATTTGCGTGGAGATGCTGAAATCAAGGAACCGAAACAGCGTCGCATCCCGCACAAGCGACAGCTTTCGATTCAAGGGGCATCGGAACACAACCTCAAAACGATCGATGTCGATGTGCCACTCGATATGCTTGTTTGCGTTACGGGCGTGAGCGGCTCGGGAAAATCAACGCTGATTCACGATTGCATCTACGCTGGTCTTAAAAAACAACGAGGTGAGTGGCAAGGACACGTCGGCGCATTTCAAAGGCTCGAGGGTGCTCAGTTCATCGACGACGTGATTCTGGTCGATCAATCCCCGATCGGTCGTACACCACGATCGAATCCAGTTACGTATATCAAAGTCTACGATGCCATTCGGGAAGTCTTCGCTGGAACACGTGAAGCGCAAGCGAGAGGTTTTGATCCGTCGCACTTCTCGTTCAACCTACCCGGTGGCCGCTGTGAGGTTTGTCAGGGCGACGGTACCGTGACCGTTGAGATGCAGTTTCTTGCAGACGTCGAGCTTGTTTGCGAGGAATGCAAGGGAACGAGATTCAAGCAACAGATCCTTGACGTGCGTTATCGTGGCAGGAATGTCCATGAAGTGCTCAGCATGACGGTGCGCGAAGCTATCAGTTTCTTTCGCGAGGTGCCAAAGATCACCAACCGGCTCAAGGTGCTCGACGATGTCGGTCTCGGATATGTGCGCCTTGGCCAGTCAGCCACGACACTTTCCGGCGGTGAGGCGCAACGCATTAAACTGGCAGCCCACCTGCTGAAACGAACCGGAGCCAAAACACTCTACATCTTTGACGAACCCACCACCGGGTTGCACTTTGATGACATAAATAAACTTCTGGCAGCGTTTCGGGCGTTGATTGAAGCTGGGGGCTCGTTACTTGTTATCGAACACAATCTCGACGTGATCAAGACTGCAGACTACGTGATTGACCTGGGTGCTGAAGGTGGTGACGCTGGTGGCTATGTTGTTGGTGTGGGCACGCCGGAAGAGATCATAAAACTATCAAGCTCATACACCGGCAAATTCCTAAGCGAGTACCTTGCCAAATCCAATGGTCACTTGAAGCGAAATGGAAGTGGTAAAAAGTAATCAGACCTGCTGATGTAACAAAGCCTCAGAAAATAGTAAGCCTCAGAAAACGTTTCCGACGGTGAATATTTGAACAATTTCTCCGCGATAGTCGATCTCGTGCATAGCAGAAACTGCGGTTTGATTGTTATGGGAGCGCCATATCGCGACGCGTCAACAAATCCTTCAGAGGCAGCGCTTATGAAGCACTACCGGGAGGCGCTGCGAACGAGTATCCAGAAGAGGCAAGTCGCCTATTTGGAGGTGCTCGAGTTGACCGAAGCCGCAGTCCCGGTAAATGATGGATTCTTCGGCGAGTTGATCCACCCCAATCATATGGGCCATCGTTTGCTGGCTTCTGAGTTATTGAAGCTGATGGCTCGCAATAGAATGCTCGGCGATCTCAAGACTCCAGAATTTGTGCCCTGATGTCCGATAAACTTCAGTTTGTCGATGTGCAACCAACAGAGCTTACAAATGACCAGCGAGAACTTGAACATCGTTATCCTTTGGGCGCCTCCTTGGAGTGCGGGGACTTGTCACCGCTTTGGTACAGCGAATCTCAGAATCTACAACGCCCTGTACCAAAGCGG
>DASYRR010000268.1:0-3936 GCA_036004125.1 Pyrinomonadaceae bacterium
AAGACCAAAACACACCAATGACGCATCCTATCACACTGATTCCGGGCGATGGCATCGGTCCTGAAGTCGCCTCAAACGTTGTTCGAATCATCGAAGCATCGGGCGTCGATATCCAATGGGAAACCCACTACGCGGGCGCCCAGGCGCTGGAAAAATTTGGCGAAACGCTGCCAAAAGAATTGCTCGACTCAATCCTTCGCAACAAGGTTGCACTAAAGGGCCCAATCACCACTCCAGTCGGCAAGGGCTTCACTTCCGTCAACGTTGGTTTGCGAAAGACGCTGGATCTCTATGCCAATCTGCGACCGGTTCGGGCACTCCCAAACGTTCCCTGTCGTTATCCAGAATTGGACCTGGTGGTTGTTCGCGAAAACACTGAGAGCTTGTATGCGGGACTCGAGCATGTGGTAGTTCCGGGCGTAGTCGAGAGTTTGAAAATCATCACCGAAAAGGCTTCGACGCGGATCGCTCGTTTTGCTTTCGACTACTCGCGGCTCGAATCACGAAAGAAAGTCACTGCAGTTCACAAGGCAAACATCATGAAGCTGTCTGATGGGCTGTTTCTCGAATGCTTTCGCAAAGTGAGCGAGGGCTACCCGGAGGTTCAGGCTGACGACAAGATTGTCGACAATGCATGTATGCAACTTGTGATGAGACCGGAGCAGTTTGACGTGATGTTGCTCGAAAATCTTTATGGCGACATCGTCTCCGATCTTTGTGCCGGACTGGTTGGGGGACTTGGATTAGTTCCAGGGGCGAACATCGGTGAGAAGGGTGCAGTGTTTGAAGCAGTACACGGTTCGGCGCCGGACATCGCAGGACAGGGGATTGCGAATCCAACGGCATTACTGCAGTCGGGAATTCTCATGTTGCGACATCTTGGTGAGCGCGAGGCCGCAGACAAGATTGAGAACTCAATGCTCGCAGTTTTCGCGGAAGGCAAAGTCCGAACGCGCGATATTGGCGGCACAGCGAAAACAGCCGAGTTTGCTGATGCGATCATTCAGAAGATGAATGCGTAATGTCCTATAGACTTTTTAGTTTGTCGTTGTCTCGGAATAGATACGCCACAGTTTTACACAGATGAAACGGATTAAGACAAGACTTACTTTTACGTTGTTGCTTCTCCTGATGCCGGCGTTTGCGAATTCGGCTCAAGACAGCACTTCAAAGTTTGCTGAATTCAAAAATGAACTACTACCTCAAGTTGGCAAGACAGTGACTGTCGAAGGCGTTCTCAGGTCAGCCAAGCTTGGATGGATCGTCGAATTCAAGGGCTGGGGCATTTATGTCTACGCGACTCGAGAGTCTGAAGTGTCAAAGATGAACGCTCTCAATCCGTTCAATGAAAAACTAGTCTCAGTCACTGGCACGCTTCACTATTTTCCAAAACCTAAGGTCCCGGCAGGAAATGTAATTGTAGCGATTCCACCGGAGCACTTCTATTTCGATGTAGCGCAGGCGAAGGTCGTCGACGCTTCAACTCAGGAATCCGTTGTCATAAGAGAGACTGTCAGCAAGCCGGTTAAGGTATCAACGGCTCCAGCAGAGTGTCTGGCAACGTTCCGCGAGTTTTTTCATTACGTTCAAAGGACAAAACCCAGCATCGTTACGGACGAACGCGCGCAACAAAGATGGCTTAGCAAGAACCTGCGTGAGGCGCTAAAACAGAAGGTCGCCACCTTCAAAGATCAACCCAGTGATCCGGACTTTCCTGGCAATGGAACGTTCGTCGGCACCTGGGACAATCCGTCAACGTTTACAATCGTTGGATCGCGCCGGTACAACAAACGGGCCGTGATCGATGTTTGGTACGCCTGGGGCAAGGGAACTAATTATCCAGGCGACACGCGACTGAGCTATTTTGTGTTTGTCTACGAAGACGGTGCGTGGAAGCTCGATGACGTCTACACATTCCGCGGCGAGTTTGCGACTGCGGAGAGTTTGAATCAGTATCTTCGGTCGAAGTAAAGTGATTTAGTCGGTTTCTTTACCGCGAAGCGGTTGCGCCCCACAGCCCAGGGTTGCCTCAACCCTGGGAAACCGAACGCATTGGTTCCACAACCCGGAACGGGTTGCGCCCAATGGACGCCTCGTTGCGCTAAAAGCATGTAGCACAGAAAACATTTTGCAAACGAAGGTCAAAGTCTTTGAAGATTATCTCGAATACAAACCACCTGTTCAGTTGTATCGCACGATGGATTTACTCTTGCGATATGTTCCTCAGCAGCACCTGGAAGACCTTAGAAAGATCATCCTCACTGACTCTGCTTACCTTCGTAAGACGATCCGAGGAAGGATGACTCAAGATAAGAAACGCTTTAGACCGGCAGATTGCAGAGGTCTGTATTATCGCGATGGTCAGATCGTTTTGGTTGTAGACCAGATCTTTTTGGAGTATCCAGAAGTTCTCTTACTCATCCCATTCTTTAAAGCCATGGCTATTGGTGAAACGCTTTATCACGAGATTGGTCATCACATAGATCGAAAAGAAAGACCTGGCTATCGCGATAACAGGGAAGCGGTGGCTGATGACTGGTCTGAAAAACTACTCAAGCAGTTTCTACAAAAAAGATACTGGTACATTCGTGGCATATGTGCCTTGCTTCTTCGACTCCAGAACAGGTTCTGGGGGTTGAGGAAGTCAGATGAATGTTTGGAGTCATGAGGCTTATGGATATTCGGGACGACTAACAAGAATTAGGGATTGAAAGAGTAGCGCCACATGCACGTAGGTCACTTTGCAGCCGGTTTCATTGCTAAGCGCGTTGAGCCGAAACTTTCATTGGGAACATTGGTATTGGCCGCGATGCTTCCTGACTTCCTGTGGTGCATTTTCATGATCCTCGGAATCGAACACGTCCGATTTCATGATGCGCGAGGAGCGGTCAACTACTTCGAACCCAATGACATTGCCTTAAGTCATAGTTTGTTGATGACCATTGTGTGGGCAGTGGTGTTTGCTGGACTCCATTACTTTCGACGGCGTCTCATCCGCAGTGCGGCTGTATTGTTCGCATTAGTTTCAACCCACTGGGTGCTCGATGTTGTTGCGCACCGTCCTGATATGCCGCTCGCGCCAGGTCTAGCTGCTCGCTTTGGCCTGGGACTCTGGGGGAACATACCCGCCACGATCATTGTCGAAGGAGGTTTTTGGCTGGTCGCCATTATTGTTTATGTGCGGTCAACCTATTCTAAAAAGAAGTTTGGCAATTTCATCTTTTGGATCGGAATCGTTCTGATCACACTAATCGGATATAACAACATTGCCGGACCCCCACCGCCCAATCCGAAGACGGCTCCGATTGCCAGCTTCGTTTATTTCTCGTTAGTTGTTGCCTGGGCATACTGGATGAATCGACTGCGCCCAGCTCGTAATGAGAACGTGGCAAGGTAGTCATGCGCAATTTGCTCAAGCGAGACTTCATTGTTCCGGCGTCGCTTGAGGAGACCTGGAATCATCTGGCGCGCGTCGAGCAATGGCCGTCGTGGGCTCGACACATCAAGTCAGCAACTCTTCAACCCTCCTTAGGACTGTCTCCGACTTCACGAGGTGTCTTCATTCTCGCAGGCGGTATGCGTTCCAGTTTTCGAATGACTGAGTGGGATCCACCGCGACGCTGGGTCTGGGTCGGCTCGTTTCTGTGGTTGACCGTCGAATACATCCATGACTTCGAGCCAGTTGATTCAGGACATACGCGAATGATTTGGATTGTCAACGCAACGGGTTTCGGTGTTTCTACCTTGGGAAAACTGTTCGCCCGAATTTACAATTCCAACCTCGATCGGGCGATACCGCTGTTGATTTCTGAGTTTGAATCATTGGAGTAGGCCAACGTCGACTGGCTCGGTGTGCAGCAGAGCCGCAAGCAAATTGATTTGTGACGTGGACCACAGCGCAAGTGGTTCCCACCCCGGCAGGGGTGCTATGTTTAT
>DASYRR010000269.1:0-30058 GCA_036004125.1 Pyrinomonadaceae bacterium
TGTTTGAAACGAGCACGTTGCTGAGCCTTGCTGCGGAAGCGAGTATTCACGAAGAGCCCGGTGCGGGAAAACTGCACGCCGGGATCTGTGCGGGGGCTGTCGAGCAATCGGCAGTCCTACCGCGATCTAGCGGGGTAAGAAACGCCGATGTTTGTTGAATTAATCATCGGCAAGGTTATGGGTTGCGGTTCCACTGCGCTGAGTAATCTGCGGAAAACGTTTTGACTCAAGAGTCTAACTATTGAGCGAACTGGGGCGCTATTGTTCATACTCAAGACGCCGGCGTTCAAGTTCGTCGAGAATTCCAGGCGAACCTTTCAATTCGACTAACGGCGCTAACTGCTCATGAATGTACGTCCAATCAAGCTTGGCTGCTTGTCGCACAATCACTCGTTCGACATCCACCCAATCCTGACCACGAGCTGCGAAGGCTTTCAGGACGATCAAATCTTCGGCTAAACAAGTACGCAACCAGATGTTAGGTGGGTATTCGAAGAACGTGGAGCGCTCAATCATTAGAGCTTCATAAGGTAAGGCCGCAAGTGCGACATCAAGCCCGACGCCTTCTTTAGACCGTAGTAGCAGAACGCGACGTTGCTGTGCGAACAATGCGGCGTCTTGAATTCTAGCGTCGAAGTGATGTAGCAGAACGTCGATAAATTGCTGCTCGTTCCCAAATCCCGCAAACAACGAAATATCAACATCAACCGTTTCTCTTGGTTCGCCCCAACGCTGTAACGCTAGTCCGCCTATGAAGCAATACTGCCAGTCTTGAGACTTGCAGATTTCCTGTAGCTCTGCAGCTGCCTGAATAACTTTATTCACGAGCGGCAGCCTTTTTGAAGAAGTCCTGCTGTTCAACCAATCCGGACCATGGCTTAGGTGAGTAAGGTGCTTTGGTGTAATCCGCTGAGTGCAGTAAGAGAGAGATAGCTTTGTACGAATCGAGTGCTCGCAATTCGTTGCGCCGGATGCGCTCCAGATCTTCTGAAGCCAGCCTCCAGGTCTCGACCCACATTTTACCTAACGTAACTTGCTCGGAAGTCCAATTGGCCAGAGCCGATTTCATGCCCGGAATTTTAACACGGCTTACTTACTTCGAGCGGTAGGTTCTCCGTGGGCGGCTAAACGCTCAGCTATAAACTGAACTGAACTGCACTGATAAAAGTTCGTCTTTGTGCTTTTGCTTCACCCTCAGGCATGTGGTAACGACGAAGCGCTTCGTAAATCTGTGTAATCTGCGTAATCTGTGGCTGGTGGATTGGTGCTCTCAGGATGAAGATAAATTAGTAAGGGTGGCCCTCAGGCCACCCTTCGTCTTAACAGACGACTACAGAAGACCGCTTACTGCAAAGTACTTAAGGCAGTGGACTGCTTTTGTCGTTAACGTACACGCTGAAGACACAAAAGAGGTTTGGATCGAATGGGACCAGGCTGGCATGGTTGGTCACCAGTATCGAGCCGGTCTTTTTGTCGAACGCGATGTTGGCTGGATTGGCCCAGGGCATCGGATCCGGTGATCCCCCCGGGTTTGCAGCTGGACCCGAGTAACGCACTTCTTCAGTTCCATCTGGGCGGAGCACAGAAATCTGACTTGTGCCTGCCAGGGCGACGTATAGTTTCCCCGACTTACCAAAAGCAATGCCGTCTGGCGCTGGGAGACCCATAGCCAGAGTATAGCGATGAAACTCTACCAGGCTCGCAGCGGGAGGATTGGCGACGAAAGGCAGTTTGTAGATGACGCCATTCAGAGTTCCATTCTCCGCAGTCACCGCTAGGTAGACATTCTTTTTGTCCTTGTCGAAACGAATTCCGTTTACACCGAAGGGCACCACCGGATCGCCTGCCAGACGTGGATCTGTGAACCACACTGCAGGCGCACCACCACCGGCCGGAATCCGATAGATGGTTGCTGCGAATGAGTCGGTGACATAGAGATTCCCATCATCATCGAACGCTAGATCGTTGAGCAACGATGGACCAGCCGGGATAAACGTCGAGTAAACCGACTGGGTGTTGGCAGCGTCGAGTCCCATGCGGATGATGCCAACAAACGGCTCCACGACATAGAGGTCGCCGTCTGGACCAAACGCAGCACACGACGCACCACTCATCCCAGCGAACGGATTGGTGATGGTGATGGGATAGTTAGCTTCGAAAGCACCCGTCTTAAGGTCATAGGCCTTGACGTATGCAGAGCCAAGAGGTTGACCGAAGGTAGCGGGACCGGAAACGTAGAAGCTGTTTCCGTTTACGGCGATGCCCTCCGGATATCCAGGGGCTGCGACAGGGGCAAATACCTTCGAATCTCCGAGAGTTTGAGCCTGGATAGCACTTGTGGTCAGGCTGAGTGCGAGCAGTGACGCCGCAAAGTACAGGAAAAGATTTCTTTTCATTTTCAATCGTTCTCCAATGTTTTCAAGTGTGATGGTTTAGGTGAAGACGACGTGTGCGAGGTCTAAATGCTGTTAGTCACAAAATACAGCCCTGCTTAATAGCAAGTCGTCATTGATTCCTCTTACTGTTATAGAAAGCGGATTCAAACGACAAAAAGTATCATGGCCTAACGGATTTATTTTCCTTTGAGGGTTAAAGCACCGATCTTCGAATCTGTGTAACAAACCAACAACTTCTTGTTTTTCTAAGAAACTTTTCGCCACCGCATTGCCGCCGGATGTGAGGCGACGACTCTGCCTCGTTATTCGAAGCACAACTGTTGTCGACTATTCGATCCTCATCCGTCTGATCAAATCAACAAAGCGCGGTTTGGATCGTAGGCTGTCCCATTGAGTCTCAACTTTCAAAAAGACCATTCGCACATCTCTTTCGGAAAAACCCTTTTCGAGATAATCAAGTGCTCTCTCCGGCTCGCCCACAGCGTTATACGCCAAGGCAATGTTATAAGACGGAACGTATGTTTCAGTTGATGATTTCAGAAACTCGGCAAGGACCGCTCGCGCTTCGGAAAGTTTTCCCCACTTAGCTAGAGCGTAAGCACGATACGCGTGTGACTGTGAATTACCCGAAAGCTCTGCGGCTTTCTTCGCCTCCGCCACTGCTTCCGAGTGCATTCCTTTTTCCGTATAAACTCTTGAGATGAACAGATGTGAAAGCCAAAAATTCGGATCGAGATCAATAGTTTTCTTTAAGCGGTCAAGAGCGTTATCGTAATCTTTCGCGAAGAAGAGGATTTGCCCTTCTAGTGCGTTGGTTCGTAACGACAACGGGTCGAGTTCTCTGGCAAGTTTTATTTCTGCGAGTGCTCTCTCATGGCGTCCGCTATTTGAGAGCAAGTGCGCATAGGCAAAGTGCGCGTCCGCGCTTTTAGGATCCAGGTCCAAAGCTCGCTGATAGTGTTTTTCCGCGGCTTGCCAATCCCATTCATACCAGAAACTTATCAATCCCAATATCGCGTAGCCTTCGCTAATGCCCGGGTCACCGCGCGCAAAGTAGCCTCTTTTGCTTTGGGTATTACCTGCCAGGAGGGCAGTCCGCTCGTCAAGGCCATTGGTATATACGCCCTCGCAAGGCCGAGATATGGGAGCGCATAATTCCCGTCGAGCTCGATTGCCTGCTGAAAATAGGCGACGGCCTTGTCGGTTTCCGCACGCGTTAACCTGAGCGCATGGAATCGGCCCTTCATGTAAAGCTCATAAGCCTCAAAATTGTCCGTGTAGCGCCTATTTTCCTTATTTGTGAGTTTAATCTTGAGGACGGTCGCCACCCGTTCCGAGATTGAATCCTGAACCCTGAAAATGTCCGTGAACTTCTCGTCAAATCGTGAAGCCAATAACTGTTTTCCGTCACTCACGCGAACAAGGCGGGCCATCACTCTAATTCTGTCGCCCGAAATCTGGAGACTTCCGTCTAAAACGGCTTCAACGTTAAGTTGACGACCGGCCGTGATGGAGTCCTGGTCGGGCGAATCGTATTGTCTGACGGCACTCAACGGACGAACTGTGATTTCTTCAGCCTCGCTAAGCTTGGAAATCAGAGCGTCCGCCATTCCCAGTTCCAACGCCTCATTCCGTTCCTCCACGACCAAAGATTTAAAAGGCAGAACGGCAATTGTTTTCGTCGTCGTGTTAGGCGAAGATCGTTGCCAAAAATACATTCCGACAATGCTCGCGACAATCAAGGCGACTGTGGCGACAAGCAGAAATCTGGTCCTTAGTGTTCGAGTTTCTGGTACCGGGGTGATATTTGTTGATTTTGGCTCGGTGAGCAGAGCCTCTTCCGTGCTCGGCGATTTGCCAGCGCCGTCGTCTTCAATCTGACGCACTTCAGGAACGAATCGAAAGCCGTGGCCGCGGACGGTTTCGATGAATTTCCCTTTTCCGGTACGTTCACCCAAAACCTGTCGCAGCAGCGAAATGTTCTTATCTAAATTATTTTCCTCCACTATCGCATCCGGCCAGACCTCATTTAGTAACTCATCCTTGCGAACGAGATGATTGCCACGTCTGACGAGAACGCAAAGTGTGTCGAAAGCCTTTTCAGAAAGCGGCACCCGCTCTCCTTGGCGCGACAAGAGACGTTCGGCAACATCCAGACGAAACGTGCCGAACTCATATAACTCCCTGTTTACATTGGACATGAGCGGTTTCAGAAAAGAGTCAGAGTACTTTCAGGAAACCCGAAAGCTGTGCAGATTACGTTGCGCGATTATGCACTCAACGGCCGTAACTCAGAAGTCTCGGGGAAAACCCAGAAGACTTCGCGGCCTGGAGCATAACTCTACAAAGAAAGAGGAAAAGATGAGAACCATATTCTTAAAAGGACTCGGTGGAATCGCGTTGATAATTTGTTTGTCGGCAATGTTCACTCCGGCCCGGGGGTTCGGACAAGGCGGAGGGGGCAGGTTAGAAGGCACGTGGGATGTTCAGGTAACAATCCGAAACTGTCAAACAGGAGCGGAAATCAGGAGCTTTGCATCTCTGACCACATTCATGTTTGGCGGAATAACGCTCGACTCGACCTCCGGTATACCGCAGGCTCAAAGAACACCGGGACAAGGTGTTTGGAGTCATGTTGGCGGAGATACCTACCGGTTTAGCTTCAAGACTTTCAACTTTGATGCTGGAGGAAATTTTACCGGTTGGACGAAGATTACTCACGAAGCGGTGATGGATTCAAATGGCAACGAATATGTTTCGGCAGGAGGTTCCGAAGTATACGCACCCAACGGAACTTTAATAGCTACAGGCTGTTCGACCACGACAGCCACCCGATTTGAATAGAGCGTTGTAACGCGAGTTCGACGTATCAGATGCGAGGAGCAGCCCTCGAGCCAGGTACGTCGAACTCGCACTGAAATTCGATCCCATAAAAACACATTCTGCGTAGTCTGTGGACGCTCCTAGCACTCCTCGTGACGCTATCCAGGATGGCCCGCGCAACGATCGATCAGAGGTAACTATCGCTTCGCAGCTTGCACCCTCGTGCCATAGTCCAGGGATGCATAGAAATCACCTCTTCCCTGTGGTGTTAGATCCAAAACGTTCCAGGTAGGATTCAACTCGTCGATGCCACGCTCTTTGATGTCTTCCGCTAGCCACGGATGACCGCTGTAGAAGTGGCGAAGTGTTCCGTCGTCTTCTCGAGTGAAGACAGAGATAGTCGAGTCCTGATGCCCTTCGCGATCTTCGCTGCCGAGATCGTACTTGAAGTTGCTCTTGCCGCCACTCAGCAAACGCAATTTATCCCAGCCTCGATTTCGGGCGTGTGTTCGCAGCGTGGACGGATCGGCGGCGGCGACGATTGCCAGATCAACGTTTTGGGCCAGATGATGAGCGACGCCATTGAATGCGTCGATCCAGGCAGTGCACATCGGACAAGGATTGGTCTGCTTCTTGCCAAACATGAAGTGGTAGATCACCAGCGAGCGATCGGGTGTGGTGAACAATTCGCTCAAACGGACTTTTGTTACCGGCTCGTCGCCGCCGGCGAGAGATGCCGGGCCTTCTAAAAATTCGTAGTCCAGAACAATCGCGCCCTGCGGAAGACTGCGACGAAGCTCAGCAACACGTTCGCGTTGTCGCATTAACTCAATTTCCGCCTTCCGTAACTCTTCGCGTTTGGAAAGATAATCAGCTGACTCGTTCGGAAGATTAGTTTGACGATACGTGCCCTCGATCATTTCATGAACCATGATGTTCTCCTGTTTGCACTGCGATAATTGGTTTGTTTGAGGGGCTGCGAGAATACTACCTCCACTTGCGCGCAATTTGAAACCAGCCCGCGAAGGCGACGACAGCGTAAAGCCCCTAGGTTGGAGCGAGGCTTTGCGAGCGCAACCCCAGGATCGCGATCTCGAAACAGTTGAAACATTGACACCTTGAAGCCGATCCAATAGAGTTCCGCACAGTAAGCGTCAAGTATTTACACTAACCTCGCGCAACGTAGGCCCAGGCAAGCCAAGGTTTCGTTATCAAAAAATCTATAGCCCGACCTTAGTCTCCTTACCTTGCGCAAGTTGGACTTGCAACACCTTAGATGCGGTTGAAAGTTCTGGTCTATGAAAGGAGCAAAGCTATGGCAGAGAAGTCCGGCACATTCGGCACCGTTGCTTACACTGGTAATAACCTGAACATAGAGATCACCCCCGAGAGTTTGGGCAGTATAGCGCTTACCTCGAAGGACGGACGGATCGAGTGTTACTGGGACGGCAACCAATGGGTTTGTTCTGCGGTTACTTTCAGCGGTAGCGGCGAGAGTCAGGCACAGGGTGCTTAGGTTAGGGCAATTCGTACCAGGCGCTTGCGTCGGCTGTAGCAGCAACATCTTTCGAGGGCGCATTGATGACCTTCGCGCTGGCCGCGACTGAAATAGGGGTGCTCTGCTAGTTATCGCCGAGCCCCTTCATCAAGATCACACTCTTTGCGTTAACGCCACGAACTAATGCGAGATTCTTTCCGTCTAGTGACCACGCAAAAGCAAAGATCTGATCCTGGTCAAAGTTTGTCAGTTGCGTCGCCGCTTCCCCACTGACGGGTTGGCTCCAGATATTCGATATGCCGCCTTTGGTGACAACGTAGGTTATCGCCTTGCTATCAGGGCTCCACCGTGGACCGACCCACTGATCAGCGACCGCAGCAGGAATGGAAAACGTTTTTACCGAATGGTCCCCGGCGACTGGAAGAACTGCCAATTGCCAGGCCGATCCGTCCTGTCCTAAATAAAAAGCGATCAGCTTCCCATCAGGCGAAAAAACTGGATGACGCGCTGCTTTGTCAGACAGCAGCGAGGGTGAGCCTCCATCTATCGAGACTTTCCAAATGCGATCACCAGCCGTTTCAGACGAATGGTAGATAACCCATTTCCCATCCGCTGAGACGTCGGGCCAGTCCTCGTATGGTCCATTAGTTAATTGTTTCGGATTGTTGCCATTCTTATCGATGCGCCAAATATGCGGCTTGCCGGAAACGTAACTCGCGAAGACGATAAAGCTTGAGTCCTGCTGAGAAATCGCCGGCTCAACGCAGGTATGCTTATCGAAAGTCAACTGCCTCACATCGCTGCCATTTCCCCTGGTAGCCCAAATCTCCATTGAGCCTGTTTCATTTGACGCATAGACGATATGGCCCTCGGGGGTCCACGTCAGACCACCCGACCCCTTGTTCTTGCTGGCAGGCAACTCCTCGACATTATTTTGCGCCAAGACGGAGGCAATCCAGATCTTGGAATTCTGGCTGGTCCGCGTCGTGATCAGAGTGTTCGCGTCAGCCGTCAAACTCAAGCCCTGGTAATAGCCAACATCGCTGGTGAGCGTGCGGGATTCACCTCCAGGATAGTCAACAAACCAGATCTGGGAAGTAGACTGCGGCGGTGTCTTTTCTTGTGCCGCAATGATTAGACCGCTGCCGTCCGGCAGCCAACCTAACTGGCCAATCAAAAAGAATTGGCGTGATCCGATGGTTTTAACAGAGCCATCGTCGACGCGTGCTGCGACTAGCTCCATATGCATTGGATCTCCCTTGCTTATGATCGGACAGGCGATCACTTTTCCATCGGGAGACCAGGCTGGGCCACTGTTTATCCGCAGCGTGCTAAATTCCGACTGGAGAGGAGGAAGCGGCAACTGCCTTTCTGAACTGCCATCAACCCTTGCTGTAATCAGAACCGTGCCGTCTTTTCCCCGGCGCACAAATGCTAATTCGCTTCCATCAGGCGAAAGCGTAATTGGCGTGTCGATACCGCCGAGAAGCCTCCTTGCGGCACCGCCCAATGTGGCAACCTCGTAGAGTGCTGAGCCCATTTCATCCTTTGACAGGTAGTAAACAAAATAACCATCTCGAGAAAAAACCAGTCCTCGATATTCACCGCCTGCTACGATCACTGGAGACTCACTGGCATCGTAAGGCTGTTGAATTTTGATGCTCTGGTTACCCGCGTCCTCAGCCACAAACGCGATGTACTTGCCATCTGGTGAAATGGCTGCTTCTCTAACACTGCTGGTTGTGTTTATTTCAACGGAACTGAGAACGGCTGGGGCAGTAGGTTCGGAGGATGCCCGCCTGCCACCCAACCACACTGCCAGGCCTGCCACGACTGACAAAACCAGCCCGGTCATCAGGATAGTTGCGCCGATTCGATGCTGCCGGATCTCCTCGAAGAAATATTGAACTCCCGACGTTGGTTTGACTGGTTCAATTTTCTTCGTCAGGGCCAGTGTTTTATGCAAGTCTGTCGCGGGTGGCCCATCTGCCGAATGTTTCGCCGCACCCGACGACCAAATTCGCCCTTGCTTGGAGTCAAGTTCGAAGTCCTGCTTTAGATTCTTCAGATCGACCAGCAGGTCTTTGGCCATCTGATAACGTTCTTCTCTTTCCTTTCGCAGAGCTTTGGAGATGATGCGCTGCAGTTCAGGCGGAATATCTTTTGAATATGTCGTTAGTAGCGGTGGTTCCTCACGCAGAATCGCCGCAATAACATCACTCTTGGTAAACCGCCCAAAAGGCGAATGCCCAGCAATCATCTCGTAGAGCACAACACCGAGGCCCCATATGTCAGCGCGTCCGTCGACTTTCATACCTCGCAGTTGCTCCGGTGACATGTAATTCACGGTGCCCACGATCGCCCCTGGATCAGTATTCATATTGAAGGCAGTCGACAAACTAGGATCGGCAAGTCGTTCATCGTAAGAGGGCATTAACTTGGCGAGACCAAAGTCAAGGACTTTCACATAGCCATCTGAACGCAACATGATGTTCTCAGGCTTGATATCGCGATGCACAATTCCAGAGGTGTGGGCGGCAGACAGCGCCGCAGCAATTTGAATTGCAATGTCAAGGGTCTTGCCGAGTGTAAGCTCCTCCTCAGCCGTATGTTGTCGGAGAGTGTCTCCCTCAACGAATTCCGTACTTATGAAGTGGACATCACTGTCGTGGCCGACCTCAAAAATTGTGAGAATGTTGGGATGATTCAACGCCGACGTGGCGCGGGCTTCCTGCTCGAAACGGCGTAAGCGTTCCTGATTGGCGGTTAGCTCTGGGAGTAATATTTTGAGGGCGACATAACGACCAAGCCTGGTGTCTCGAGCGTAATACACTTCCCCCATTCCGCCAGCGCCAATCCAGTGGCGAATCTCATAAGGACCAAGTCGGCTGCCGGGAGTTAACTGCATAAGGTTCGGTGGGTGATTGTCAAAGTTTTTGCAAGTACGGAATCGCGAGAGTAAGAGGTCGCTAGTTCCCGGTTAATCGAACCGGGTCTCTCAGTTCTGTTTACGAAATGAGCAACAACATTGTAAGAGCTTCTTCGCGCCCAATCCAGTTTTTTAGGTCAACAATAAATCCCCTCAGATTTCTTTTCTGAATCGGCGTAAGCTCAGCAAAATAGTCCTCTCATTTTGTGTCTTGGTGTCTTCGTGGTTCAATTCTTCCTCAATTCCTCTTGACTGATCGACTTTTTACACAGTCTCGGCAGTTGGTGGATAGTTCCGATCCTTTCTACAAGACGACGCAAACAAAACCCTGTTGACGCTGAGGCATGAGTCAAGTATGAGCTATTCGACGGCCAATTCGGTCATCTCTTCTATAAAGACAAATTTTCTTACTATCTAATCGCGGTCGAGTACCGTTTCGTTGGCAACCAGATCAAGGATGGACCATCGTGGGGTTATCGCAACAACGGAATAATGGTTCATTCACAGTCGCCGGAGAGAATGGGATTGGATCAGGACTTTCCCACTTCGATTGAAGTGCAATTATTGGGTGGCGATGGCAGACACGAGCGCCCGAACGGAAACGTATGTACACCCGGCACAAACATTGTTGTGGACGGTGCTTTGTACACGCCGCACTGCTATCAGTTGAAAGCTAAGACCTACCATGGTGATCGGTGGGTTAGAGTTGTGGCTGAGGTTTTGGGTTCAGAACGTATCACTCATTTTGTAGCAGGAACTCCTGTCATCACCTACACAAGGCCGCAGCTCGGAGGCGATGTAAAGAGCCCGCAGTTTGCCGCTTCGTCAGGTGAGCTGTTGAGTGATGGTTATCTAGCCATCCAGGCGGAGAGCGCACCAACTGAATTTCGCAAGATCGAGCTCCTGAACCTGGTCGGTTGCATGGATAAAAAGGCGAAGAACTTCACGAGCTATTACGTGCAGGCTGATAACGGAAAGTGTCGATATTAGCTCTTTGGAGTGCGGGACCTGTCACCGCTTTGTCAAAGCTGAAGTCGCCAATTTCTTGTGCCGTTCCGCTATGACAAGGTGGTGACGAATCCCGTACTCCAAAGAGGTATCACCTCACTTCGTGGGAATTGCTGGATCGGTTTTTGGGAATTGAAAGAGTCGATCCACGAAGCCACACGAAATAGCACTAACTTCGCAATCGCACCTTCGGATCAAAACATATGAAATCTGCGTTGCAAATAAGCAACTTCTTGTTTTCTTCACAAGCTCCTGAAACTGCGCGGAGTCTCTTCACTCCGGAGGAGTGGCATGTTTATAGTACTGAGCACCCCAAAGTTTTTTCGCTCCGAGGAGCGACATGTATGCAATCTGCCGCCACTGCACATCGCACTCCTAAAGGAGTGCTTCACATTTCCAGCTTGCGCTAGCTATAAACATTTCACTCCTCCGGAGTAAGGAACAAATCCGATTACCGCCTCATGGCACTCCTCAGCTTTGCACAAAAAGCGCACTCCTCCGTAAACCAGACTCTTCGAAGCAAGAGTTTGGCTCAATTCGCTATACTACGTCGCTCTAAGACCTTGAGCAGCTTGATGCGCATATGACAACAGACAAGTCTTGGCGTCGACCAGGAATAATCCGCATCGCCGCGATCGGGCTCCTTGTCGCACTAGCAATGGCTTTTGCTTTACGAATTGAAGGTCGTCTGCTGATTTGCTCGTGCAATCGCTTCCTTATTTGGGTTGGCGACATTTGTAGCTCGAATAACTCACAACAACTTTTCGATCCTTATAGCTTCACACACGTCCTTCACGGATTCCTTTTGTTCTGGATCATCAGTCTGCTGTTCAGCCGAGTGGCTCCCGAGTGGCAGATTTCGTTGGCAGTACTAAGTGAGGCTGCATGGGAGGTTTTCGAGAACACACCGTTTGTAATTAATCGCTACCGAACTGAAACCGCGGCGCTGGGTTACGCAGGCGATACGGTCGTCAACTCACTTGGCGATCTGCTGTGCGCGTTTGTTGGAATACAGATCGCCCGTCAACTAGGGTTTAGTCGCTCACTCATCGTGTTTCTCGTCATCGAAGTGATCCTCCTCGTCACGATACGCGACAGTTTACTACTCGAGATCCTGATGCTTATTCGACCGATCGCCGCGATCAAGCAGTGGCAGCTCTGCTACTCCTAGACAATGATCTTCGCGTCGAACTGCTCACAACTGGGTCTGCGACTCGGTACAGATTCGCTCACCCGCGCCGGGCCTATTAACTCGATCATTCTTCCGTGTCATCAGCACTCATTAACTTTTGCGAAAAGTCTGCGGCGAACTGTCTTTACTTACCAGCACGCGGCTTGTTGAATCGCGACGTCGGCAACCAGGAAGGCATCGCATCCGCGTCGGCAACTCGCATCCCCATCACCAATCCGAGCTGCGCAACTTTCTGTGGACCAGTCCAGTTCCAATCAGGCTTTACTGTATCGTTGACCGAATGGTAATCCGTATCGAGCCACTTTCGCGCTCGCTGAACCCAAACCGTGGCATCGCCTTCCGGGGCACCCATTAGCATGACCGCCGGCACACCCTGCTTCACAAACGCGTAATGATCTGAACGAACAAACGCGTTCTCTTCGGGCATCGGATCGGGTGCCACTTCGGTGCCGATCGCGACGGCAACATCTCCGAATACCGTTCCCAGTTGTGAATGCTCCGCCCCGAACGCGATCACGCGCTTGACTGGTCCATACGTTTCAGTGCCGATCCCGTCGTAGTTAATGTTTGCTGCCACTTTCTCGAGCGGCCAGGTAGGTTGCTTTACCCAATGCTCGGCGCCAAATAATCCGTACTCTTCGCCGGTCACTGCCAGAAAGATAATTGAGCGACGTGGCCGAGTTGATAATTTTCCGAAGACCTCCGCGATCGCCGTAATGGTGGCAGTGCCGAGCGCATTGTCGGCCGCGCCGGGAAATATCTGACCGCTCCCATCAATTCCGTAGGCGTCGTAGTGCGCGGAGTAGACCACGGCCTCTTCCTTCAATTTAGGATCGGAGCCCTCGAGCACGCCGACAACATTGCTGCTGGTGGTCTCATTCATCTTGAGACGGAGCGCGAGAGTTGTGGTCTTGCCCAGGTCCTGGGAAACATTTCCACCCGCCAATGCCTTGACCAGAGTCTGAGCGTAAGTCGACTGGCTGCCAGCGAAGATCTTCTCCAACGCTCCATCGCTGGCAAGAAGAACTGGTGGAACTCGAGTTGTAGGCCCAGGCGACGCCGTCGTTGAGGCAAGACTTACTCTTCGACGGGAAAGATAATTCGCGATCGTGGCGAAAGGCCGCTGCGTCGTGCTCGCGTTAGCGATGATCAGTCCAGCGGCGCCACGGCCGAGGATGTTCACAGTGCGAACTTGTGGACTGACCGCACGCTTCCAGGCCTCCGCGTCAACACCGACAGGTTGACCACCCAGAATGATCACGATCTTTCCTTTCAAGTCGAGATCAGCCAAATCGTCTCGCTTCAGATCAGTTGAGACAACGCCAAAACCCGCGAATACCAACCCGCCAGTCAAGTCAACTGTTTCCGCAGTGTAAGGAGGCAGGACGACGTAATCAGCGCCGAGTTTAAGTTGAACATCACCAACTTTCACTGAAGACTCTGGCAAAAATTCCGAGCTCTTGAACTTGATCTGCTGGAGATAAGTGCCATTGTCGCCGGCGGGTTTCAAACCAAACTTCGCAAAACGATCAGCGAGATATGTGGCAGCTCTGTCGGCACCAGGTTGGCCTGTGCCCCGACCCTCAAATTCTTTTGAACTCAGTTTGGTTGTGATTTCGCGAATGCTTTCGAGTTTGACTCGGGCAGTCGCCTTTCGCTCTGCTTCAGAGAGGGTGGTCGAGGGCTTGTTTGCAGTGGCAGCGCCACCTTGCCACGCAAAAGCAGTCGACGAGAGCAGAGTAACAACTAGTAACGCGGACAAGGCGCCACGACTTTGGAAATGATTACGATAGAGTGAATTCATGCAGTTCTCCTCAGCAGCTTGGATGCAAAACGTTTTGAATCATACGCAGCTCGAGACATTTTAGTTTGTCGCCCAACCCGGTACTGGGTCAGCTTTGTTAAGTCTCGGCGTTACCTCCGCGTCCTTGTCGAAAGCAAACCGACTTTTTAACAAGAAATTTGAAGGTGGTTTTTGGGCGCAAGCACGCCATCGGGTTTCTTTTGTGTCATTTCGTGTGAATTCGTGGATCGTGGCTGTCCGGAAAAAGCGATCCGCGAAATCACACGAACAGGATAGGCCTCCGGTGCAGCGATCGTTCTAAGAGTCTCGACGCGATTCATCAACGCTATGTCGAGACCTTGTCGTTGAAGTGAATACCAAAGCCGAGCTTCGACGAGTTCAACCTCGGCCTTCGGCTGAAAACGAACTTGCATGAGAGACTACTTGGAGTTGAGGAATTCAGATGAGTACTCAGTGTGCGAACTGCAACACCGATTCAATGGCTATGAGCCAACCCTGCTTGATCGTTCCATTGACCCTCGCCCGCTTTCTGGTTGCCTTTCACTATTCATTTTCAGCGCCCGCATCCCAATTCCGAACTCGAACTCAGTTCACGCAATGTGATATCTAATTAACTGGGAATCTCGGCAATAAACCCTTCGCATGATGCCTCCAGCCAACACGAAGTCAGGCGCGATAACTCGCTTCTTGTTGAAATCTTTCTGGGGGAAAAGAATTTGGACGAGGCGTGGAACGAGGCGAATGCTGGTGGCTGCGAGAACTATTTAAGGCCCTCGATCAGGACCGCTTCGTGGATCCATTTGCCTCGAATAAAAGCCAGGCTGCCGTCGTTAGGCGAAAGCGCAAGATCTGCAATCTCTTCGTCTCCCAAATTTGCTACCTGTTGCGGAGCGTAGGCGCCGTCGAGCGACTGAAGCCACAGTAAGCTCTCCGACCCGTTGACAGTGACGTAGTAGAAGCTTTTGTTGTCGGGTAACCAGGCTATTCTTCCTTGTTGAAATGAGGTGTTCGTTAAGTTAAAGGTTTTTATCACCGCACCGGTATCAAGCCCTATAACGCCGATCTTGAGACGATTGTTGGATTCATCGCGGAAAAAACAAGCTACTAACTTTCCGTCGTTGGAAAATGCTGGGAACGATATCTTTACGTTTGAGACTTCGGTTCCCTCGCCGCCACTTGTGGAAACGCGCCACAAGGATTGATGTAGTCCGGAGTGGAAATAGACAAACCTTCCATCGGAACTGACGTACTTTGTCTGACCACCTTCGCGAGTGGTGATTTGAACTTGATCGCTACCGTCCGCGTTCATACGCCATACCTGACCGGTACCGCTGCGCGTTGAAGTAAAAAAGATGTACCGACCATCTTGCGAGAATCGTGGAGACACATCACTAGAAGGGTTGTTCGTCAACTGACGACGCTCACCGCCATCCCTATTGATCGTCCAGAGATCGCCGTCATTTCCCTCGTAGACAATCTTGCCATCTGGACCAACGGAAACGCCAAAGCGGGCTACAGCCAGGGCCTTGGTTTTACTAAGGTCGTCGACTTTTGCTGTGAACAACTGAAAGGTGTTGCGCGTGTAAGTGGCAAGTAGTTTTTCGGCGGCCTGGTCCAGGCTAAGAGTTATGTAATCAATCGCGTCTTTTGTTAAAGGTCGAGTTTCTCCGGTTAGGGTGGAAACGTACCAAATCCTCAATCTTCCGTCGTGAGTCTCTTTCGCTGCCAGAAGCAACTCGTTCCCGTTCGGTAACCATTTCATATTGGTGATAACGAAGAATGTTTTCGGGCAAACCTGGCGTTCCACGCCGGTCGAAAGGTCGAGAAGCATTGCGCGAAAATTGCTGCCTCCGTTCGATGATTCTCCAGAGGCATAAGCGATAGAGCGGCCGTCTGGTGAATATTGAACGGCTGCAAGGCGAATTGGGCTGCGCCGAGTCAAAAGTTTTCGTTCATCCTTGCCATCTGCATCAATAAGCATCAGCGAACAGAAATCCTCGTCCTGGTATCGGCAACGAATGAATGAGATTTCCTTGTCGTCAGGAGAGAGGCTTACGGTTCCTTCCGTGTTTTGAGTAATTTTCACTGGGATTCCGCCGAAGGTCATGACCCGATATAGCTCTGAGATCGGTGGATCGGCCAGGGCGCGACGAACAAAGTAGAGCGAATTACCGTCGTGTGAAGTGGCCATCCCTAAGTACTGGTCATCAGTCGGAGGAACAATTTGAATGTTTTCCGATGTCTCAAGCTGCCGCAGCCAAATACTCTGCTTACTCTGAGTCTCGACCGTATAGGCGACATACTTTCCGTCAGGAGTAATCACGGCCCGAACGAAACCACTACTCGCAAACTTCTCTGACTTGAACGGGGTGTTGAGCAGAGGGGTCAATGACGCAGCGACTGTCGGACGGCTTTTGAGAAACCATGACAGGAATACAACTGCGGCCACGAGCAGAATTGAGCTGGCCAAGACTACGGGCAGATAGGGTTTCTTTAGTGCGGGTCTGAACTCAACTGCACTTAACTTTTCTGACTCGATGGTTGCGGCGCTATCAGGTTGTGGCTTTTGGTTAGTATCGGTGACTTCTGCAATAAATCGATATCCGCGTTTGGACACCGTTTCGATGAAGCGGGGCTCTCGAGCATTGTCTCCAAGAATCTTTCTCACCTGCTGGATGTTAAAAGTGAGATTTGATTCTTCTACAAAACTATCGGGCCAGAGTTGTTTGATCAACTCCTCTTTCTCAACCAGCCGTCCATTGTTATCAACCAGAATCAGCAGCGTATCGAAGACTTTGGGTGCCAGCGATAACGGACTGCCATTTCGCAGTAAGACTTTTTGATCGCAGTCAACGGTGAATTCGCCGAACTGATAACAATGTCCAATTACAAGTGCCATCTGGGCTGCTTAGAACTTTCTTAGAACTTCCTCTTCGATTCCTTAGGACTTTTTTAAATCCTCGCAGGTAAGCTCGCTGGGAAAGCTAGTCAAGTTAGCCAGGTTAGCCAACCCGGGGAAAGTGATTGCGCGCGATTCTAGCACCAAAACCCAGGTGAAGAAATGCCCGTGTGCCAGTGTGTTTGGTTGGCGAGGACGACAATGGATGGAAACAATGCCCAATTTCGCGAGACGTAGTTCTCACATCCGCTGCCAGTCCATCCGGATCCGGCTGCTCGGATTACTTCCAATGTTGACGGTAGTGAGTTTTGCCTGCTCGACTCAGAGAAGACGCGTGTTTTTGGTTGTGTTCCTGATATTGAATCGCTAAAAAGGGCGGCACATGTCTCAGGTTTCATTAATTCTGGCTTTTGCTCTACTCGCCGTCTTAGCGGGCGGAGGTTATCTCTTCTTCAAAAGAAGAAAGCGAAATCGTTTAATCGCAGACGTACTATCAGGTGAAAATCTTATTGGTCGTTGGAGCTATTACGCTGCTGAATGGCAGCAAGCTGTTGCGGAAGAATTCAGTTGGGCCAAGGCGTCGGATGGTGGCGGCGAGATCTTTATTTCACCAAGCACTATATATATTAGATCGGCCTCTTCGGATCACCTGATTGAATTGAATGGAAGCAAAGTTGTGACCCATGCTTCTTACCGTGGCACCGAAGGAGCGCCCTTGAAAATTCGTGTGCGCTGGAAAGTTATCGAAAGCAATGCAGATGGCGTACAGCAGCGGACCAAATACTACAAAGAGGACTACCGGATACCAGTGCCTCTCCGTGAACGTGCGGCTGCTGAAAAGGTAGTCCTGTGGTTTTCTGCTCACTGTGAAAAGAATCTGGATGCCTATGCCGACGTCGTGGGGGCGGATGAAGCACTTAGCATTTTTGGTGACGATTCGTTCTAACGAAGAAAACTAAGCTCGCCCTTGTTGAAATGAGGTGTTCGTTAAGTTAAAGCTTTTATCACCGCACCGGAGATAACAATGTCAATTACAAGTGCTATCTGGGCCGCTTAGAACTTCCTTAGAACTTTCTCTTCGATTCCTTAGGACTTTTTTAAATCCTCGTAGGTAAGCTCCAGGACAAGTTAGCCAAGTTAGCCAACTGGGATAGTGGTTGCACCCCGATTCGAGCACCAAAACCCAGGTTGAAGAAATGCCCGTGTGTCTAGTGGTGAGATGGCAATGGATGGCAGGACTCAAACCAATTTCACTAGAGGTATTCCGAGCATTCGCCGCCAGGCACTCCGTTTCCTACGGTGGCTTCCAACGCTGGTGTTAGTGAGCTTCGTCTCTGCAACCGGTTGCCGAAGCCAATCGTCGGGTGCTTCGCCTGCCTTGCCGGTCAATACCTTGGTCAGGGAATACGAAGAATCCAGAGACGAAGCACGCCGAAAATACGATGGCCACGAAATTACAGTCCGAGGTTACACGGCAGAGGCCGCAATCATGCCACAGCCTGGCGATGATAATCAGGGCTTGGTCCTGCTGGAAGAAAAAGACTGCAAGCCGGCGCAGCAAGTTGCGTGTTGGTTCAGCAAGGACCAGGCAGAGCAATTCTCGACGATCAAAAGCGGACAATTCATAACAGTCAAAGGCATTTTCAATGGCGAAGCGGGGGCTGATTTGAGGTTCTGCAAACTCGTCAAGATCGAATAGAGCGAGAAGTAAGAAGGAGAGTCAATGAAAAAACACACAGCGTTAGTCCTGGCTGGGTTTGCGTTGCTGTTTATTGCATTGGCCTCCGCCAATCCCCGAATGATCAACATTGAGGCATGCGTCGCGGGAACAGACGAACCAAAGTCAGTGCCGGGCACCATCAACCGCGGTCAAGGAGCAATAGTGAAACCTGGCTACACCTTTGTTAGACGGGGAGATGAAGTCGACGTCGTCAGAACGCGCGGAAGCAAAACTGGAACGTACGTGTGTTCCTGTCGCAGCCGCAAGGCGAACGAAAAATGCGAACTGCTTTTTTCGCCGAAGCAGATCCTTTGCAGGCAAGGCTCATGCAGCGGAGGAAGTTGCCTGCTGGTGCCGGTCGAGCCCGCTGCGACTCAATAGGCCGAGAGTGCCACGAAGCTACTTGCGAATGATTCTGAGGAGAGAACAAACCATTGGATAACCCCATAGGTTGATCGGTTTGTCTTGTGCTCGTCGACACAACTAGCAGAAGGAGAATGTGATGAAGCGGGTAACTCTGATCATGTTTGTTGTTTCTACCTTGTCGCTGATTGGCTTGTCTGGCGCATCCCCTCAAACGGGAAGCCCTACAAGGCAAAAAACAACCATAACGACCGGCCAGCGACCGCAGATTACTCTGCAGAGAACAGTAAGTACGCAACAGCGAATTAACCGCTTCTTTCACGGCGATGTCATGCCAAAGCTGAAAAACTGCTGGAGTAACGTCAAGGGCAAGGGCAGGATTTCCCTGAAGTACACCTATACGAAAAAAGGCGGGCGTTGGTTTTTAAGCCGACTCGAAACTAAGCAGTCGACTTTGCCGACTGGTCAGGATGCGGTGGCTCAAAAGTGCATGTTGGAGGCGGTGCGAGGTTCTTCGTTTGCTGTCGAAGCAGATGAGAGCACGCAAAACACCTTCGAGCTTAATTGGACTTGGCCGATTCCCTTTCCGGCGAATGCAGCCCTACTGACCCGCTCGATGTTCGCAGCAAAGCCGAACAGTGGTGGCTCGGAAGATGAAAATTGTGACGGCTGGGGCACGCCCGCCTATTGCTGGGCCTGCATCTCATCAAATCCACCGAGGTGTGTAAAGGTTTGTGTCGGTGCCCCTAGATGTACGGAACAGGTTAATGGAGATTGCAGCATGGAGGGCAAATGTGCTTCAGGCGGGCCCTTCAGCGTGAGCGGCGGCACGACTATTTTCTGAGGCGTTTGAGAATGACTATTTGAGGTTAATTCTGTCGGTAGCCCTAAATTGGCCGAATCATTGATTAGGTTTGGCTGGGGAAGACATCGACTCACTGCCGGGCGTGACGTTTGGAACGCTCCAGCGTTCCCCGAAATTCTCAGGACGTGAAATCAGGAAACTGACCTCTCAATAGAAAGGAAGGAGAACACCAAGTGAAACGCATACACCTGATTACAGTCGCTGGCGTGATTTTGATCGCGCTGATCTTCGCTTACAGCCAGTCGCCCCAGATAGGCCCTCAGACCAGGCCAACAGCCGCGGCTCAACGGTTCACAATTGAGAGAGAGGTAAGTACGCAGCAGCGAGTCAACCGCTTCTTTCACGGCGATGTCATGCCAAAGCTGAAAAACTGCTGGAGTAACGTCAAGGGCAAGGGCAGGATTTCCCTGAAGTACACCTATACGAAAACACGCGGGCGTTGGTTTTTAAGCCGACTCGAAACTCAGCGGTCAACTTTGCCAACTGGTCAGGATGCGGTGGCTCAAAAGTGCATGTTGGAGGCGGTGCGAAGTTCGTCGTTTGCCGTCGAAGCAGATGAGAGCACGCAAAACACCTTCGTGCTTAATTGGACCTGGCCGGTTCCCTTTCCGGCGAATGCAGCCTTACTGACCCGCTCGATGTTCGCGGCCAAGCCAACCAGTGGTGGCTACGGAAATCTGGGTTGTGACGGCGACGGCGCGGCCAAAAGTTGCGAAACCTGCTCCGGCACAACTCCATCGACGTGTATAAAGGTTTGTGTCGGTTACTCTTCATGTGACGACCGATCCTCTAATGATTCATGCAAAATGCAGGGCAAATGTGCTTCAGGCGGGCCCTTCGGGGTAGGCGGCGGCACTACTATTTTCTGAGGCGTTTGAGAATGGCTATTTGAGGGTTGATTCTGTCGGTAACCCTACGTTGAACGAATCATTGAGGAAAACTCGTTATGACAAGATCGATTCTGTACGACCACCGAGCGACCAATACTGCCAAGACAAGAGTATCCCGACGAGGATGGCTGATGGGGTTGCTTGCGCTGACGCTTAGTTGTTTCTTTGCGATACCCTCCGTCGCTCAGCAAGCACCACCACCGCTAGGCCCGCCAACATACCGCTCCGAAAAAGTTCAGCTTGGCGTTGGTCTCCTCAGCGGCTTTGTGAAGGCGAAAGTGGCGGAGATAGTCACTGACGAAAATAAAAAGCTCAGTCAGCAAAGGAAGCGTGCGCGGGTTGAGGCATTGCCGCTAAAAGTCTTTTCGCCGATGCGTGTTGCCACACTGCACACAAACCGTCCTAATCAATTCTATGTGAAACTGCCCATGATCATTTCGGTGAGAGTCAAAATACCACTTACCTCTGATCGCACAATCTCCATCCCCTTTGCTTTGAACTTATCTTGCGAAGGCTGGCAGACCGGCAGCGGCACTGTTCAGATTGTTGGTCAAACCGGACCGCCAAGTATCGAAGGCGGAAACATTATCGAAGAGGTCCTCATGGTGAAAGACCTCATTGATAACCGGATCCGGAGTGACCTTACATTGCCGGGGGCTATTCGGTTTTCGCTACCGAACTCTTCCTGCGTCACCATCGGCGCCTCACGAAGCCAGTCTGTTGGCGATCCGTTCGCCTTCATCGCTTACGATCCACCTTCGCGGTTTGGACCAATCGTTGACCGGGCGACGCAGACTGTCACGGTAACGTTCAAGAAATTAAAGCGACTTAGAGCGCGAAATAAAGGCGCGATCCTTTATCAAGCTTCCGAAAATATCTTACTTGAGACTTACGCCAACTTTGTGCTCAACCAATCTGCTCCATTAACAATGCGCGAAGACGACGAAGTCTCTCTTACTCTGCCGCCAGCGGTGGTCAAAGCTCCGGGAGATCTGTTGGTCATCATCGCGAATATTCAGCAGCAGCCAACAAGCACGCCCGAGGACAGCGCCTTCGTCGCCTCAACACGATCTGCAAACTTTTCTCCGGGAATACACACACTGCAAATCAGGAAGACCTATAGCGAACCGCCGGGGCCCGGGCACACACACCCGGTGCTAAAGAGAGTGCCTGCTTATGAACTTACTTACGAGGTGCGCTATACACCCATGATCCGGCTTCAAGGAAGAGCAACGCAACCCTAGCAAAGGGGTAACGATGATGTTGTCGCGTCGATTTCTCAACCATGCGATCACACCATTGGTGTCGGGCGCCTTACTGTTCTGTGGAGCATCGCGGAGACGGAGGGAGAGATGAAAAGTTTGCACCTGAGAAAACTCACGCGCATTCATTGGTTGTTGCTCGGCCTCGCAGTGTTGAGCGCAGCGTTCTTACTGACCACCCACCCGCGCTATCACGTCGCGGCGTGGGGAGCGGCTTTGCCACCCCAGACGCGGACCGGTCCGATCACGATCGGTCCGTCGAATCAGATCACTGTTAAGCAAGTCCGCAAGCCGAGGTGCAGCCCGACAAAGATCAAGAAGGTGCTCGCCCTGGCCAAGCGGGGGCCCGAACCCAAAGAAGGGGACGATTTTGAATTCATCGACTGTTCCCTGACGCTCACCCGCGAGGATGTCCTGAAGGGACCGATCACCAAACGTCTCATCTTCGAGGGCGCAAACGCGTCCGACGTGACGGTGGATTGCAACGGCGCAACTATCGACGGCAGCCCCGGCATGCCCAACTATGACCCAAACCGAGACACGGCGCAGTACATGGTGGAATTTTTCTCTAAGCAGTTAGAGTACTCGCCAACCGGCGGGATCTGGCAGCCCCCGGTGAACGTCACGGTCCGCAACTGCAAGATCAAGGGCGCCGTTTCCATCCAAGGCATGGTTGGCCGAAGGCTACTGGATTCTTCCCGGCTCAAAGGTCATTCGGAGCGCGCCCGCAACAACGCGCCGCGCAATATTGTCTTCGACCATGTCATCATCGAGGGGCAAGGCAATCGCATTCCCCTCTATCTCTACTCAGGCGTCAGCTACTTCCAGATGCTCGACTCCGAGATCAAGGGCAAAACCTACAGCGTGAATATTTATCTGGACTCCGAGTCCTATCGCAACACCTTCCGCAACAACTACATCCACGCTTCAGGGGGGGATCGTGAATTGATGGCCCTGGACGGATCCAGCTATAACACCATCATCAACAACCGATTCTCCGCCATCAACCAAGGCGGTATCTACCTCTATCGCAACTGTGGCGAAGCTTTTGACGGTGAGAAGGGCCACGGCGTGATCCGCCATTCGACGCCCGTCGGCAACCAGATCATCAACAACGTCTTCTACTATGACCGGTCCTGCCCATCGATTATGGTGGGTTCGCGCCAGGGCAACGGCGACAAGGACTCGTGCAGCATTGGAGATCGCGGCTATTGCGACTACGACAAGGGCTATCCCTTTGGCAGCAGCGCCAGCGACTACGACTATGCGAGATTCAACGCCGTGATGCAGAACCAGGTCTACAGAGGCGTGCATTCGGTCAGCGACATGTTCAAGGCCGGCCGTCCCCCCGACATCAATACGCTCAACTATATCGAGTACAACGAGACCGTCGACCGGGCGATACGGCGCAAAGCGGGCTGCTACATTAGCGACGGCTATCCGTATTTCATCCTGGACAGGGATTTCGTCAACCTCTTCCACAGCGCCCCCAACGGCGAACCGGTCTGCCGCGGCTACCGCTTAACCTGCAACGACGGCGTGCTTACGCGATCGAGCGATTCCACGTGCCAGGTGAGCCAGGTGGGCCACGTGGACTTCGATTGCCAGGCAACCGCCAACAACAAGGGCTGCGAGAAAACGGTCTCTGTTCCGCCGGGTAAGAAGATCGTCGGGGCCAAGGCCGCCTGCAACCTGGAGTTCGGCATGGTGTCTGAAACTGACCTGAACGGGGTGCGCCCCAATTCCGTCAAGGTGCTGCGCGCTTCGGATGACGTATCGAAGGGAAGCTGTACTCTCGGCAGCACGAGCATACGCAGCGGTGAGGCTGCGATCCGCGGCATCATCGGGCTGACCAGCCTTCCCGTCGGGCTAGATTCCCTCGGGCTGAACCGCGTTTTATTCGGCTGCCGCGAGCAGGATGATAACGGCGGCGATTGTCACATCAAGGGGAGGCTCTACTATCGATAAGTTTTTTGAGGATGCTTTACAAAATAGATAGGAGACGCAGATGAAAAATGATCCTTCTCGAATTTCGACGCGAGCTGATCAGCGCGGATTCACGTTGATCGAAGTGCTCGTGGTGATCGCCATCATCGCTGTGCTGATCGGGCTGCTGCTGCCGGCGGTGCAGAAGGTCAGGGAGGAGTCAAATAAGAAATGTTCCAACGACTACATGAAACAGATCAGCCAGGCAGAGAGCGCCCACTTTGCGCGGCATAGAGTTTACACCGCTTCTCTTGACGCACTTGGCCTGAAGCGGCAGAAATGTGGGTACAACTACTCGATAGAACTAGGCGGCAAAGGTCACAAATTCGTCGTGAGAGGTGCACCCGCTGCGCCCGGGGTCTCTGGCAGTGAGGATTGCAGCATTGACCAAACGAATCGTCCGATAGTCTGCAAACCCAATCCTCAGTCGGACGCCGGGCGGCGTCAGATGTTGGCCGTCATAGACGCATGGGTCCCGAGCATCGTCAGCTCCCTACGTTCTAGAGTCCCGCACACCAGCGAAGACCTCGCGCGAGGGCTGCAATCACAAAACGCCCTCAGAGATGCATTCAAGCGGGTCGATGTTAATGGCGACGGAGAGGCGACACTCGAAGAGATATCGAATGTGAAGGGCGACAAGACTGGAGCCCTGGCTGAGCTACTGCCACTGATCAGACAGAGAATGCAACTCGGCCTCGCTGGTGAAGATGTTAAGACAATTCCGGGCGTTAGGTTTTTGGCGCTGCAACACTCGGAGAGATTTTCGGAGGTGGAAATCAGAAGGGTGGTCCCGCGGTAGAGATGGAGATGCGCTAGCAAGTCAAGGAAGCTGTCGGTTTTCCCCGCGCACAAGGAGCAACAATTATGACAAGGAACCGCATTGGCACCCTCTTAATCGGAGCGCTCGCTTTGATAGCCATACCCGTCGTCTCTGAAGCCGCTCCGCCCGCTGCCAAGCAATGGAGCGTCGACCAAACAAACCAGATTAACAATGAAACGGAGTACGCACTCTACAACGGGGGCCGAAAGTTGGGCTATGACAACCGCACCTTCGGAGTTGACCTCGGTTGGGTCAATGGCGGATTTTTCTTCTTCGTACTCAAAAGACCGGATGGTCAGCGCAATCGCCGGATCGGGCTAATCGCCGAGAACGATAACGTCGCGATCTTCAACACCAAGCGCAACGGTTACCTAAAGTACTACCAGCGCGGTGATGCTAAGGCGGAACTCGAATGGAGCGACCGCACGCCGGCGTACGAGTGGCAAATCCAGGACCAGTCGGCATCCGGAGGGCGCGTTCACTTCGCGCTCTTTAACAGCCGCGTCAAGAAGTACCTCGTCTACCAGTTCAAGAACTACGGGATCAACCTCGGCTGGCTGAGCCAGGGACCGCCGACTCCTCTGTCATTTAGTGTTGCGATGTCGCAACAGCCGATCACTAACGGTTGGGTGCCCTACCTCGGCACTTTCGGCAAGAACTTACAGGGCAACTTGCTTAGTGTGCAGAACGCGAGCCAGAAAGCGACGCTAATGTTCGTGAAGCCGGGCCAATCGACCAACAATTGCTCAGATACGAATGCGACGCTGCGCGTCGCTCCCGGCGGAAACATGACTGTTGATCAGATGAAGACCCTCTACGGATCTACGACACCACGGCTGCCGATCAATTTCCTTGCCTGCATCACAACGCCGACTCTGCAGCAGTCGATTGGCCGCACCTACCTAAACATCACCTATAAGTTGGATCCCTGATCTTCGATACGGGCAGAGTTCTCAGCCTTTCTACCGACGTTGGTGACAGGAGAGGAGATTGTGATGACAAATTCAATTGTGCGAGACAAAACAGCGCGGCCTAACATCACTAGAAGCTATCAAAAACTGATCCGGTTTGCGTTGTTGATTGCTGTTTGTTCGCTGCTTGCTGGGGCGGGAGTCAATCCCCAGAGAAGAGCCAGCGCGATTGGCTGTACACCGAACTCTACGCTCGGAGTCATGGGCTACTCCTGCAAGGACGGAACTATCGTTTCCTGCATTATCAATGGTAAGCCTGGGACCCGGGAATGCGTCAATGGCCGATTCGGACCTTGTATTGAGAAAGAGTCTAAACCGCCGACGGGACCGGCAGTGACCGGCACTGTCCAGCCAAAGTACTACATCCTTTCGGTCATGTACGCACCTCCAGGGACGCGGGGTGGCGCTAGCAGCAGCTCAGTAAAATATGGCTCTCGTAGCTCAACGGGGACGACTGTGTCATCAAGCAGTTCCTTCAAGATCGCCAATTCCGTTTCCGTATCGGCCGAGGCCGGCGTGGTGAAGAAGATCGGAGTTGGGGCTAGTTATGAATACAGCCGAAATAAGACAACGAAAGAATCCATTGACATTAAGAAAACTGCCTCAACTGAGATCAACATGCCCGGCCCCTCCGTCGACGGAATCGATCATGATCGCGATCAAATTTGGTTGTGGCTCAATCCAACGCTTAAACTTACTCTGACACCGACATCGGCCTCCTGGACGCTGGATGATACACGCGAAGCAGTTATTCAGCCCGTTTTTGCGGGTCATCTGAAAGACCCCTCCAAAATGCCGCCAGGGGACGCTCAGACTCTGCAAACCCACGGGATTACGACACAAGATTTTCCGGAAATATTGAAGTCCGATCCGTTTGTAAGAGCAGGGTTCATTCTAGTCAATACTAAGCGGTTCAAGCGTTTACCTACAACCTTCCCATACGAGCCGCCCTTCGCTCCGGGAGACAAGGCAACGACGCTCACTTTCACTATCACAAATACGACTACTGAATCTTCCACCTCCTCAGTGGAGACAGCGAATACCGTGGGAGTCACAGTGTCTGGCGAATTCCAATTTACAAAACTCTTCAAGGCAAAAGTCAAGGATGAACTGAAGTGGACGTGGACGAACAGCACAACCAACTCAACGTCGGCCGAGGCAACGGAGTCTGCTGCGGTCACTGTCGGTGGACCCGCGTTCGGATACACCGGACCGACTAACATCAGGGTTTACTATGACGTGCTCTACAAGACATTTCTTTTCGTACCAATAGAGTCAGGGCTTCAGCCTTCTCTGCAAGGAGTGGTGACCAGCAGCTCAAAGAGGGCCGTTGGTGGAAAGGAGGTCGTGGTCGTCGCAAACGGGGTCAAATACCGCACCTTTACTAATGCCAAAGGAGAGTACCGTATTCTCGACAAGATATCTGGCCCGATTCAGGTCCAAGTGGGCGGGGTAACGAAACAGCTACCACTACTAACCCCACTTCAACGGACAAAGGCCGATATTGTGGTGCCTTAGCCTCGCAGGCTTAGCCGGAAGGGAGCATTCATCTTGAAACGCAAATACAGTTTGCTCACGCCATCCAAGGTGGCGGCTGTTCGAGGGGAATCTAATGCATGAGCGGATCATTATTCTTGAGAACAAAGGACAAGATGACTCATGCATCCAGGAGATCGCGTGCCGAGGCGCTACGAGAATTAACGAGATCAGGACTTTTTGGGTTGTTGTGGCTACGGTTTTTTTGGCTGGTTGTTACACGACTGGTAGTCAATCATCGACCATTCCAAAATCCAACGGCACTCCAGACTCGAAGAATACCCAAACATTCGTATGGGCCGAAACTGGCTTGTCTCTCGCTTTGACGGAAGGGTGGCGCATGGACAGCGAGATCGATGACGACAGTCAGAGAAAAATGATCGGACCCGACAACTCACGATTCTCGGTCTGGGTCACAACTTACGAGTCGAAGTTTGGTAATCGCTCGATCGAGGACGAAACGAATAATTTCTACAAGACTCACGAAAACTCTGGAGAAGAAGATCTTCGCTATCTGGAAGTTGACGGTGTAACAGGCGTTCACTACCTACGTGACGACAAGGGTTTGGACGAGAATTATCAACCTCAAGATCAGAAGCACATTATTTGGAACGCGCAACGTATATACAACGGGACGCGCCAGGGTATCAATGTGACGATATCGTCACCCTCCAAGAATTTCGCAAAAGATCGCAAGACGCTCTATTGGCTGCTTCAGTCGATTAGGTTTCGAACTGAGAAGAGTAATTAATCAATTTCGTTGTTCGATGGCTTTGCCTCAAAAGTCGAGTGGGGCATTAAGGTATTTCATGTTTAGTTCGTGTGACTTCGTGGATCGTTCCTTTTGTCCAGAAAAACAAAGACGATCCACGAAGTCACACGAACCAACACGAACCAAAATCGATCGACCTCGAGCTAGATGTGACTTTTGAGGCCAAGCTTCTTCACTACGTTTAGCACCGCTCATAAATCGTAAGGAGTCAGCAGACACACAACGCAGGAGTGACGTCATGAAGGTCAACGACCAATTCGTCAGCACCCGTCGGTTCAGGTTAAAAACGGTTAAGTTCTGGAGGAGGCCACCAGGAGTCACTACCTTCTGGCCGCTTGCGGCGGCTCTGTGTGCCCTTGTGTGGTCGATGTCCGCACCCGTCAGCACGGAGAGCGCCAATTTCCGCAGGTCAACTTCGCTTCAATCTCAGTTAGTTCCCATAGGTATCCTGTTTTTTCAAGACGAAAGCGGAATGAACGCTCCCGCGGACCTGGGCCAGAAGATCGCAAAAGACCTGCAGCAGAAGTTAGCCATCAATTACAAGGATGTGCTGCCCCGCATGCTCAACGCAGGCCTTGATCCTTCGGCGTCGGCTGCGATGAGTGTCGAGCAGGTGGTCACGCTGGGTAAGCAACACGGAGTTAAGTTTGTCGTGCGCGGTGGCCTGCTCGCCGTGACAACCGAAAACGCCGGCGAAGAAACGAAGATCGGTGTACAGCTTTATGCAAGCATCACTTCCGTTGAGTCGCCCGGCGACACCAACGTGCGGGCTGAAGGCAGCGGCACGCAGAAGGGACCGGTTGCCGAACTTTCGTCAGTTGACCTGAAAGCTGCTGGATTTCGCAACTCTGCTTTGGATCAGGCGCTCTCCGCAGCCACCATGCAACTTGCAACTTCGATCCATGACGCAATTACCGCGGCGGCGTCAACGACTGTGGCAAACATAAAGCCGGCGCCGGACAGTTCGGCTGGGACGACGGTCGAGACTGAGGCTGCTCAAGCTGCGGCTGCCGACCAGGAACTACAGCAACTTATTGCTCAGGCTGAGTCGACCCTTGGCGCAAATCCAAATAGCAGTACTGAAAATATTAATGCGCTTCGGCAAGCCCTCGAGGGTTTGAAATCGGCGCTCGCTGAAAAGGCCAGCCGTTTGCAGGAGAACAAAGACATCGGGGCGGCTGACCAGGAGATCGCTACGCACAAACAAGAGATGCAAACAGCGCTCGCGAATCTCACGGCCGAGGCGTCCACCGGTGACACTTCCGCCCAGATTCAGCAGCCTGGTGGCGAGAAAAAGAGTCTCCTCGCGCGCATTGGTGACTTTGCCGGCGAGGCTACGAGCCTGCTGCAAAAAATCCAGGAGCTACGCTCAACTCTGCGCAGCCTGCGGGAAGATGACTCCGCTAATCAGGGTGCGCCTCAAGATCCGGCGAGTCCTCAGGATCCGGGGGCACAAACCGAGGAGACGACCGGCGAAGTGACTGGCACCGTCACTCAGGACGGTAATCCCGTTGAGGGAGCCATCGTTACCGGTCAAGAAGCCGGCGGTAGCGTCACTACCGATATCAATGGCCTCTTTAATTTGAAAGGTCTCACCCCGGGTAGATTGGTCCAACTGACCGTCGCAAAAAATGGTCGAGTGATCGGCAGGGGACAGGTCGAAGTGCTCGGCGGGCGCGCTGCAATCGCGGATTTCCAAACCACATCGAGGGCTGACGGAAGGATCCCCGTCAACGCGATGCCTGGGGTACTTACCTCAACCATAGTAGGCAATCGCGCCAGAACTCCGGGCCTTAGCACCGGCACTCTGAAGGGAGTGGTCAGAGATGCGATTGGACGGCCGGTGCCGTTTGCGCTGGTTCAGTTATCAGACGCCGGTATGGCGCGTACCAACGCCCAGGGACAATACTCATTCGTGAATGTTCCGGTTGGCATTCATCAGCTAACGGTGCGGCACAGTGGAATGAAACCAAAATCCTCGCAGGTAACAGTCGCAGCGCAGACAAGCGTCGAGGCGCGAACCCAGTTTGCTGCCGCGGACACGATAACGCGCGACAGGCAGTCGCTTATTCAGGTTAGCGCCCGGACGGTGTTGCGCGGAACGGTGCTCGATAATCAAACTCATCCGCTCGCCGGCGCCAAAATCTCGGTGATTCAGTCGGAGACAACAGTCTCAGTGCTTACCGCACCAGCCGGGATTTATGAGCTGCGTAATCTGAAGCCAGGGTTTTACATAGTCTCGGTCTACAAAGTCGGCTACCAAGTTGCGAGTCAGACTGTCACTCTGAAAGCGTCGGCAACTGAACAACGCAACTTTCAACTTA
>DASYRR010000270.1:0-17543 GCA_036004125.1 Pyrinomonadaceae bacterium
TCCATCTCACGCGAGTTCGGAGGGCGTTTTGCTGTTGGCGCGGAGACGGAAGTAAGAATCCACATTCAGAATGGATCGAACGTTACGGTAAAAATCATCGTCAAAGACGAATATCCCCCACAGATGATTCTCAATGGAGTCAGGGAAGGTTCAATAAACGTTGGAGCTCAGGCATCAGCGACGTTGATTTACGGATTGACGCCACCAAGACGTGGTCGCTTTGAGTTTGGACACACAGCTGTGCGCTTTCGATCGAGATGGAATCTGGTCTGGTGCGAAACGAAGGCTAACCCACCGACGGCCGTCAAGGTTTATCCAAACATGCGCCGTGCACGTGAGGCTGAGTTGAAGGCCCTGGGCGCGCGTTCAGTCGTTTCATCTCACCGGAAAACCTCATGGCGTGGCGAAGGTCGCGAATTTGAATCGATGCGTGATTACGTACGCGGTGATGAACTGCGCCATATCTCCTGGACCGCCACCGCGAGACGCGGCAAGCTGACGACGCGCCAATATCAAATTGAACGAGACCAAACAATACTCATCGCCCTCGATGCGGGACGTTTGATGACGGCGCGCATCGAAAGTGAAACAAAACTGGATTCGGCAGTTCACGCGACTCTGGCGCTGATCTCCGCGGCGGCCCGCGCTGGCGACAATGCTGGACTTGTCGTCTTCGGTCGAAAGATCAAAAACTACCTGCCGCCAAGTCGCGGCCGCGATCACATCGAATCGGCGCTGGAAGCTCTATACGCGGTAGAACCGGAAATGATCGAACCGTCATACGCGCGCGCGTTTGAATTCATTGCGGCGAATAGTAAACGACGCGCATTGATTGTGTTGCTTACGGATCTTGTCGATGAGGAGGGCTCAAAAGAGCTGCTCACTTCGTTGCATCTCTTGCGTCCACGTCACCTGCCGCTGGTGGTTACTATTGCCGATCGAGATTTGAAGGCTGTGGTTCGTGAAACGCCGGCGTCGGTGCGAGAACTGTTCACGCAATCCGTGGCTGAAGAGATTATTCATCATCGCGAGGCCGCGCTCCGATTGGTGGAGTCACAAGGGGGATTGGCTCTGGATGTGACGGCGGCGGCGCTGGCGCCTGCGTTGTTGGAAACGTATCTGAGGGTTAAGGAGCGCGGACTATTGTAGAGAAAAATCGTCGGTCATGATTTGACATTTCTCAATTTCTCATTTGGGTTACCTTTAGTAGCTTCTCTGATAAGTGAAAAGCGCTAATGCTGGGAGCGCAGGCGTCCTCGCCTGCTTGTCACCCTCCACGTACTTCAGTCGAAACCAGCATGCGAGGACGCCTGCGCTCCCAGCATTAGCGCGCCTGAATTATTCGACGTACCTACTAAAGGTAAGCACTGACACTGAGTCTAAAAATGACAGACTAGAAATTAGAAATTATTGGAAATGGTAAATGATATATGACCCAAGATTTGTTTCCTGCTCCTGCCTACTGCTCCTGCCTACTGCTCCTGCTTACTGGCATCGTCCCGCCCGGCGAACAACAGATACGAATAGAGCGCCAGCCCGGTAATTCCGCCGATGCTGTATTTGATTCGTGGGTCAATGGGCGCTGGAGATATAAACCCTTCAATAATTCCGGCAACAACCAGAAGCAGCGCCACACCCATCATCAATCGAACAGCTTCCATGCCGCGAGTCTTTAAGGCGTCAGCGCGAGAAAGATCACCCGGAAACACCATCGCACTTCCGATTAGGAGCCCTGCACCGCCGGCGATAAAAATGCATGACAGTTCGATAATGCCATGGCCCACCATGAATGTGACCAGGTCATTCCCAAATCCCGACTGGTAGGTCAGCGCCAACACCGAAGCGATGTTTGCGCCATTGAAAGCGAGGTAGTAGATCGTTCCCAGTCCGAGCATCGCGCCAAAAGCAAAAGTGAGAATGGTGACCCGTATGTTGTTCTGCATGATGAAGGCTGCGCCAATCTGATTGCCCTCCTCGTTGAGCGATTCCCACCAGTGCGTCTTCGTCTCGATATACACCTCTCGAAATGCGGGATTCACACCGACCAACTCGGAAAACTCCGGATCAAGTTTAGTGGCAAAGAAACTTAGTCCCGCAAAAATCGCAAACACAGAGAATGAAAGAGCAGTGTAACGCCAGGTGCGGCGAAAGGTACGAGGTAGTTCGCGCGCGAAAAAGTTGCGGATTCGTTTGCCGCCTTGTGCATCTGCTCTATAGATACGCCCGTGAGCGCGTATGACCAGGCTGTTTAGATAGTTAACGAGGCGAGGATCGCGGGATTCAGCGCGGGCGATGGCCAGGTCTGATGCGGTTCGCCTGTAAATTCGACCGAGCTCTTTAACCTCTTCGCGCCGCAGACGCCGCAGAGAAGCGCGGTCAAGCAGATCAAGTAGTTCTTCGAGTCGCTGCCAGGCGTTTTTACGTTGATTGATGAAGCGATCCGCAGGCACGAGGGAAAGATACTCGGTGCAGTAGCCCGACTGTCAAGGAGGGTTCATTCAGGGGCATAGCCTGAGCCCTCCTTGACAGTCGGGCTACTGCACCGTGACGATACTTCAAAGCACAAAGAACAAAGCACAAAGTCTAAAGACCAAAGTCCAAAGATGTCTCGCCTCGTCGAATGTGTTCCCAACTTTAGCGAAGGTCGAAAACCTGAAACCGTTTTGCGCATTGCTGAAATGATTGCCACGGTTCCGACCGCCTGTATTTTAGATACGCATATTGATCCCGATCACAACCGTTCAGTGATCACTTTCGTGGCCTCGCCTGAACGAATTGTTGACGCGGCGCTCAAGGCAGTTGCAAAAGCCGCCGAGCTCATCGACATGCGCACGCACCGTGGAGAGCATCCTCGCCTCGGCGCTACCGACGTCTTACCTTTCGTTCCAATCAATGGTGTAACTCTCGATGATTGTGTGGTCCTTGCACATGAAGCAGGTAAACGAATTGCTAAAGAGCTTGCCATACCGGTCTATTTCTATGAGCGAGCAGCGCAGCGTCCTGACCGAGTGAACCTTGAAGATGTACGCCGCGGTGCGTTGGAGTTGTTACGCGAACAAATCACTACAAACCCTGAACGTGCGCCGGATGTTGGACTGCCGAAGGTTCACAACACAGCGGGCGCGATCGCCGTCGGCGCTCGTCCAATTCTGATTGCCTTCAACATCGTCTTGGAAAGTACGGACCTTGCGACTGCGCGCCAGATCGCTCGGGCCATCAGAGCCCGAAACGGAGGCCCTCCTTTTTTGAAGGCGCTGGCTTTTCAACTGCACAGCCGTAGTCTCGTGCAGGTATCGATGAATCTGGTTAATTATGAAGTTACGGGAATGACCCAGGCTTACTCGGCAGTTCGTCGAGAAGCTGAAAAGATTAGTGTCGAGATCGCTAGCGCGGAGATTGTCGGTCTGGTGCCTCGTAGCGCGATAGATCGGAGTGCGGAGTATTTTTCGAAGGTGGAGAATTTTTCAGAGGCGAAGATATTGGAGAACCAGATTGAGAAGTGTGGTTCTGTTTGAAATCGAAGATCAGCTGCGGAGTCAGAGGATGCGGGATAACGACATCCTCACTCCGCTAGGAGTGACATATTTATAGCTGTGATTATTTATGAAGATCGACGCAGCCGCGAAGTCCTGCTAACCCCTCCAGCTCCTTCGGAGATAGATTTCCTTGGCCCTCGTGCTATAAACATCTCGCTCCTTCGGAGCGAAGAAACCATCCCTACCCCTCATCATTTCCCAACTTGATCATTGCCTCGCGAAGACGAGCATGCTTTTGCATCATTCGCAGATACCGATCTTCGTGACTATTTCCTTTTGCTTGGATAATGCTATTCAGGAGTTCCTTCTCTTTGTCGCTCCAGCTTTTGAGGTTCGGTAACAGTAATAAGACTAACGAAAAATCTTCAAAAACTTCCTGCTGTGTCTTAGAGAATTGAATTGGCTCCACTCTTAAGATCTGCGCAAGGTACCTTACAGCGGTGTTTCGCATTCTCTTCACATCTCCACCAAACTTCTTAGCCATCATTCGCTGGACCGCAAAACCTACATTGCGAATTTGAAATCGGTCCCAATCACCCGTGCGCTTTTCATCAAGCTCTAAAATCATTGGTGCTTCAGCTAGACGGCGCAATGTCGCAGGAGGCGTGCGATAGTATTTGCGCGAAGCGATTTTCGATTCTTCTCCTTCGGTCAGTTTTTGAATTGACCGTCGAGTCGAGCGAAACCCCATTTTGCGATAAAACCAGAACGCCCCTGATTCAATTCCTTCTTCGTTCTCGAATCCGACCTGATAGGGATCAAGCGAGAACGAGGCGACGCCCGTCAGGTGTCGCATCACACTGAGGATGCGTGCATATAACCAGGCGGTCTCGCCATCGCGAAAGGTGTAGTAGAGATTGAATCCGCTCTCCATCCGTTCGAAGAGCGATAGGCCTTCGAAATAGCCCACCGGCACACCGTTTTTGTAGATCATCGCTGAGTGATAGGCGCGCAGCGGCAAACGCTTCTCCGGCGGCAGAGCAATTATCAGTAACTCAACGCCTCGACCCAAAGAGGTCTTGCAAACTGTCCTTGGGTCGCCGTTGGTGAAGCCATAGAGTTCGCGATACCGAACAGTGGAGGCCGCGCGTGCCATATCGATTGCAGCTTGACCTTCCTTTGTTGAAAGTTTTTGCAAAACAGGTGCGGGTCTACTCAATTCTTCCTTCAAGCGAACGTCGCGTCTCTGAATAAGTGGTGCATCATGGTAGAAAACATTTTGCATCAGAAGACGAAGCCCGGTCCGCGAATCGCGATAGGTGAAACGCCAACGAACGTACAACTTCTGCGCGTTGTAAAGTTCTGCTTTGTTCGTTTCAGATAGCGGCAGTTGTCTGAACCAATTCAACAACCAGGAGAGTTCAGGTCGGTTGCCACGAGCGTTGCGCAACCAATCGCGATAGGGAACATTCGCCTCCACAAACGCATCCTCTTCAAGCAGCGGCATAAATCTCGGCCACGTTTCTGCGAGTCGATTTTCGTCCTCGAACCACTCCCAGTAGAAGTCAACCTGCCCGGGGCGATGCTCTTCGAGCCAACACACAATCTGGTACGCAAAAGTGTCCATCACTGATGTTCCGGCTATGCCTGAGACTTCCGGGTGATCCAGTGCTGAGAGGTCGGAATCGCTTGCGTGCAGGCGCGCGATTCGTAATGGAAAGGTGCGCAGCAGGCGCTCAGCTTGTTTGACGATTTCTGGCGTATGTGGATACGCACGAATGAATAGCAGAATCTCATGAAGCCGAATGAGCGATTCTGCGTCTTCAATCTGACGGTGAGCAATTCGTTTCAGCAAACTCGCGATCTTACGAGAATAGGTTAATCCGAATTGGTTTTTGAGATCGTTTAGTTGCTGGAGAGAACGGTCGAGGGTTGCGGTTGCCATGATGCGATGCAGTGGCTAGGAGGTCAGTACCGGGCGCCTCCTTGGAGTGCGGGGACTTGTAACCGCTTTGGTACAGGGCGTCGGCAGTCATGGGTTCGCTGTACCAAAGCGGCGACAAGTCCCCGCGCTCCAAGGAGGCGCCCGGTACAAACAGTTGCTTTAAGCCCTTCTAACAAACTTCGCCGCGATCCAGCCGGCAAGGACCAGCCCTGACAAAACGATCCAGTTGTAACGATCACCATACGTGACGCCGGGATAGTGATTGCTGATCATGATGAAAACCACAGGCACGGCCATAAAAGTATTTTGCTTTGAGCGTAGTTTTGCTTGTGCTGACAGTCGTTCGTCGGGCTTTCTCCCTTCATTTAGCGCAGCAATCATTTTTCTTTGGGCGGGCAGGATCCGCATCCAAACATTCGCCGCCATGATGGTGCCAAGCGTTGCGCCGACGTGAATGTATGCGCCACGGGCGCTCAAAATTCGCGTCAATGAGAAAGCGAGCCCGACAATCAGAGCATAGGCTATTGCCGCAAAGACCACTTCGTTCCGCCCGAGTGGCGACAGCATCATCAAATCGTAAACAACCCAACCCAGAATGAGCACGCCGATACCAATACCCACCGCTACTCCAACGCTAATATCACGAACGTCCTGGTCAACCAGCGCACCGCCCCCGAGATAATAAACAACTGCGAGTAAGGCAAAGCCGCTCAGCCAGGTTGTACCCGCCTCCCACTTGAACCAGTGAAGCGCTCGCGAGGCGAGGTCTGGCACTTTGCGTTTCTCGACAACATAGAACCCACCGCTGTGTACCATCCAGATCTGGGCCGGCGCTCCAATGTTGGCGACCGCCTTTTCTTCTTCAGTCAAACGAGCGTCCAGCCAGGTGAAGTAGTAGGTAGTTCCAACCCACATGATCCCGGCAAACACATGTATCCAGCGGACGAGCAGGTTGAGCCATTCACTGAGGGTAGGGTCGAGGAGCATCGAATCCTAGCTTCCTCTATACGTCGAGTAACCATAAGGGCTGATCAACAACGGCACGTGATAGTGCTGCGAAGGATCCTCAACTTTGAATACGATTGACACCTGAGGATAGAAACACTTAATACTCAGCGACAAGTAGTAAGGTTCTGTGTCAAACACTAAGCGATAGGTTCCGTCGTTCACCGGCTGAGCTACCAGGAAAAAAGGCTTCACTCGTCCATCCTCATCCGTCCACGCATGACTCAACTCGGTCCAACTCTCATCCGTGTTCTGCACTTCCAGGCAAACAGCCACACCGCTCGCCGGAGCACCGCGAGAGGTATCAAGGATGTGCGTTGAGATAGTGCTCATGATTGATCAGTGGTCAGTAGTCCGTAGTCAGTTGGTCTGTGTTTAGGCCGTCAGTGTACCAAACAACGGACCACTGACCACGGACTACTGACTAAAACTCCAACAACTTCCGTAACCTTATCTCCGTAATCTTCGCCTGCTCCCCAGCAGCAATCGGCAGCTCAGTCTCACTATCGTTCCCTATTCGTGATTTGAGAATTCCGAGCATCTCCGCGGGCGATTTCCCAGTCGCACAAACGATAAAGATATAGCCAAACTTCGATTCGTATTTCTGGTTGAGCTTGGCTAACTCGTTGAGAATCTCTTGCGGGGAATTCTGAACTCCACCTTGCTCCTGCCCGGACCATTTTTGAGCTTGTCGTGATACGTCTTTTGCGGCTTTCGTTTCGCCGATCTTCGGATGACTGCGAAAGGCTTCCAACCAATCATCGGGTTTGAGGTCCCACCAGATTTGAGCGGCTCGGTGTTTCAACGACTCAATGCTCTCGAAGGGTCGAGATTCAACCATTCTGTTTGCCCACTGAAGCGAACCGCAGCATTTCAAGAACTCGTGGGCGGCCTCAGGTGCGTTCATCGTATTCAACAAGATCAAATCACGTTTCGGCTCGTCCATTGTTAGAGCTTCTCGCTGACACTGGCTACCTTAAACAACCAAGTCGGAGTACCGGGCACCTCCTTGGAGTGCGGGAACTTGTTACCGCTTTGGTACAACGAACCTCACCATCTACGACGCCCTGTACCAAAGCGGTAACAAGTTCCCGCACTCCAAGGAGGCGCCCGGTACTGAACTCGTCCCCAGTACGCCAGACCATATGGTTCCTTACGCCAAACTTCCATAAACACGCAGGCGGCTGACCCCACCATCAGGAAAGATATTGAATCGCAGGTGTGAAACAACACCCGCATCAAGCAGCTCTTGATCGAAATAATGTCTGGTGTGCGCTTGTAGTTTGGTTCGGGCGAGCACGTTGTTCCAAGGTACCGAAAGATCGGTGAGACTTTCCGTCGTCAGACCCTCGGCGTTGCATGCTTCCAGCGAGCAACTCTCAGGAAAATTTCCTTTGAAGTGAGCAGTGTCAATTTCGATGTGACGGATAGACCCGGGTGCGCCGAGTTTGATGATGACCCAATCGTGGCCTGGACCACGACGACGCTTTGTTTCCCAACCATCACTCATGTTCGCCGCCCGGCCCGGCATGATCAGGTTGTGACGATGACCAAAGAACATGTCGCTGCACGACAGCACCAGCGCCCCGTTTTCCACTGCAGCAAGATCGAGGTATCCGCCACTGCGTTTCAACTTCTCCCAATCTGGAACCACTTCACCAAAGACCCGCAGCCTGGCAACACCGCCATCTGGATAAATCTTGAAGAGCAGGTGCGTTACTCGCTGGTCATATCGAACCGGAAATGGGTTTTGTGAGTCACCGGCGAGCAGCATCTGGGGAAGAATTGGTACCCAGGTCACCGCCTGATCAATAAGTTCCGCTTCAGTCGGCACAACATCAATTGTCGCTGCTTCGAGGGAACAGTGTTCTGGGTAGTTCCCTCGAAAGAAGCTCGTATCGACAACAACACCGCGAATAATTCCTGGAAGCCCAAGCCGAATGATGCACCAGTCGAAACCTGGTGTGCGCCGCCGCCGGCTTTCCCAACCATCCATCCACTTACCCCGATCGGTATATTTGCCCTCGATAAAAACTGGCGCACTGACTTTCAGTAAGTTTTCCTTCGGCGCAAAGAAGTCGTCATTGGTCAGCAGAACCGAGCCTCCCAGGCGCTCGGATGCCAAATCGATCAGTTCAGTAAAATCCATCCTCAACCTTCCGGATAACTTCTTTTAGTGGCGCGTCCTCGGTGCTGGCCCATTCAATTTCTGCCATTACAGCCTCACAGCTTCTGCAGAATGATTAGAGAGCTCATTCCTATCAGGGCAGCGGAGTCACGAGCAAACTTGGATACAGTCAGTACCGAAACGCGGTAGCGTCGGGTCTCGTAACCACCCACGAGGTCCGAGGTGATAACAGACCCGACGCTACCGCGTTTCGGTACTGACTGTATCCAAGCACGTACTCCAAGCTCAATGAGAGATAATCGTAATCCTGACTCTAAACGAGGATCCTCCCAGTCGGTGGTCCGTAGATTTCACGCCCATCATATATCTTTCTACCGCGAAGAAAAGTCTTTTGCACAACACCGCTCAACGTTTCACCGGTGTAGGGACTTATCTTATGACGATGAAGCAAGACAGACGCCTCGACGTCGAACGTTTGCTCTGGATTCCAAATCACCAGGTCTGCGTCGAAGCCGGGGGCGATCAGCCCTTTTCGTTCCTGCAGGCCAACTTGTTGAGCAGGTCCACTACATAACCACCTCATTAATTCGATCAAAGAAAAACCCCGCGCGCTAGCGTCTGTCCACATCACAGGCAGCCGCAGCTGCAGGGAAGCAATTCCTCCCCAGGCATTGAGGAAGTCGCCAGTTTCTCGGAGCTTCATACTTGCCGGACAAGGGGAGTGATCTGATACCACTATCCCAATCGTTCCGTCTGCCAGTCCGGTCCAAAGTTGTTCGCGATTTGAATGTTCACGGATGGGCGGGCAACATTTGAACTCGGTTGCCCCTGATGGAATCGCTTCGGCAGCAAAATGGAGATAGTGAGGACACGTCTCAGCAGAAATCTGCACGCCGCCCGCTCTTGCTTCACGGATCATCGCAACAGCATCTGCAGACGATAGATGTACGATGTGTACGCGTGTCCCAAACTCACGACTCAATCGAATCATCAAGTCTATAGCTTCGTCTTCGGCTTTACGAGGACGTGACTGTAGAAATGTTGAGTACTGGTTAGCCGAATCGCTTTGTCCAGCCGCCTTTTCGATTGGACCAGGAACCTCGGCGTGAACAATCAGCAGCGCACCCAAACGCGTGAGCTCGGGCATAGCTTCTCGCAAATTGATTTCAGTGACATGGGGAAACTCATCAACACCCGACGGAACGAGGAAACACTTGAAGCCAACGACTCCCGCTTCATGTAGCTCTGCAAGTTCCCGCGTGTTTCCCGGCACAACGCCTCCCCAGAAACCGACATCAACGTAGCAGTTATTCTGGGCAGCAGTCAGCTTTGCGCTGAGGCTGGCAGTTGTTGTAGTAGGTGGAATCGAATTGAGTGGCATGTCGACCAGTGTTGTCACACCGCCCGCTGCCGCTGCTTTGGTTGCGGTTTCAAAACCTTCCCATTCAGTTCTGCCTGGTTCGTTGATGTGCACGTGGGTGTCGACAAGTCCGGGCATGACCACGCCGTCGCGCGCGTCGATCAATTCGCAATCAGTAGGGATCTCTTCGAATCCTCTGACGTAGGAGACACGACCCTCGCGGATATGAATCGAGGCGGCGCCGACGTGATCAGGCAAGACAACACGTCGGCCGCGAATAGTTAAGTCGATCTGACTCATCGAGGTCTAAAAGCTAGGAGGAGGAGGCGGTAAGTCCGACCTCAAATCTTCGGGGGTACTTAATCCGAATACTTGCTCATAAGCTATTGCCCCGGCCGACATCGTTATCGGATAAGCAAGCAGAATTCCGATGCCGCAAAGCAATGCGCCAGCCATCGCCAAAAGACCCCCAAGAAGCATAAGCCCTACAAGCCGCCAAAAATTCGCAAACGCTGCGCGAAAACTTAACTTGACAGCGTCAAAGCCCTGGAGGCCGCGGTCTACGATTAGCGGATAGGCGAACATGAATCCGACGGAGATCAGTATCACCAGCAAGAGAATCCCGACGTACAAAAGGAAGAACACCAATATCATCCCAATGCCCGCCACTGGCGCGGCATCCTCTCCTGCGGCCGCCGCTGCCAACATTGCGGCGATCATTCCCACATACATGATGATATAGGCCGCGATAATTATCCCTGTGAGCGGTATGACATGAAGCAGCGCCGCGATTACGCTCTGCCCAAAGTAGTCGAAGCCTTTGAACAGCGTCCCAAATTCAACTGGTAGGCCGCGACGTTTGCGGAAGAACGCCAGATAGAGCCCACACATCATTGGCCCCATAAGGATTCCGGCCGGAACCGCACCTCCAATAATCATGCCAACGGCGCACATGCCGACGAACAGCCAATACTCGTCGCGAACCAAGTCCCATCCAGCTTTCAGGCATTCGACTGGTTCAACGGCGGCGCGTCGGAATTTAATTTGGGAATAGTTTGTCATTTGGGGTTTCCCTTCGCTGATGTTGATTGGGTCAGTTGTTTCGGAGTCCTTCTAAAAAGTCTGTGAGTAGATTTGTTGCTACACGAAGCCGGTAAGAAGCCGTTGAGCGAATATCGTCGATCGGGGCGATTTCGTTCTTCAAGATGTCGCAACCTCGAACAATGGCAGAAACGTCGAGGGTCTGGCCACGGAGAGCATCTTCGGTTTGCACACAGCGAATCACGATAGGTGCCACGCTGCCGAGAGCTATTCTCAAATCTGTGACCTGCCCGTTTTCTGTGCGTCCCACAGCGGCAAGGCAAACCTTGGAAATAGCCTGTGCTTTTCGCGTACCAACCTTGCGATAGTAATGGTAACAATTTGCAGTTTGGCGGGGGAGACGAATTCGCGTCAGCAATTCGTCTCCCCGAATTTGCATCTGCTTATAGCCAGTATGAAAACGGTGATAAGGAAGCCAACGAGAACCGGGCGTTGAACTCAACTCTATTTCTGCATCATAGGCAAGTAAAGCGGGAGGTGAATCAGCAGCAGGTGACGCGTTAACGATGTTGCCGCCAAGTGTTCCACGGTTTTGGATTGCGAGTCCGCCTGTTTCACTTGCCGCCTGACAGAGCATTGGAAACTCCGTGCGCAAGATCGGATTGGATTGAACGTCAGTGTAGGTGGTAAGGGCGCCGAGAGTAATGTGATCGTCGCTAACATCGATAGTGCGAAGTTCGTTGAAAGGCCAGATGTTAACGTAGTTGCCATGCTGAAGTTTTCCCGCTTCAAGCATTACCATCAAGTCTGTACCACCTGCGAATGGCTTCCAAACGCCGGGTTCATTCGCGAGCATCTCGAGAGCGTCCCCGAGGGAAGCCGGTGTGGTTAGTTGATAGTTAGGGACACAGCCGCGCATTTGGTAAGGGCGTTAGCTTTCTTTCGCAGGAGACGACTCTGTATCTATATCAGTTTCAGAGGTGTCCTCAGATTCCGTTTTCAATTTGACGTTACCAAGAGACAAGCACAGCCGCCTCAATTGCGCCACACGTTTCAAGCGCGTCGCAACTGCGTCACTCGACATATCGACGCTATTCACTTCGTCCACTTTGGAGTTTCTCGATGTCGTCAAGATCTTGGCCGCTACTTCTCAATCTCTTTAGCGCTATCAATCCGTCACGTGAGACAACTGACAAGCTTCGATTTTCCCAATCGGTCCTAAAACGGGTTGCCCAAACAGCTTGAATTTCTGGGGTTACCAAAACCAGATCGAGCGAAAGAAGGTCACCTGATTCTCGATCGATCTTTGAGACGCGTCGAATTTCAATGGCGCCGCCCGCAAAAGTTAGATCTTTTCCTCTAATTGCGTAGCCGAGATCTCGGGCGAGCGAGAGTATTTTGTCCAATGATTCTGAGAGCACCAACAAGTCGATGTCTATTGTAGCTCGTGGTGATCCGTGGACTGCCAGCGCCATTCCGCCACATAAAGCATAATCGACCTCACCTTGATCTAAGGCTTCCACAAGCCGCCGAAATTCGTCGTAGATATCTAGCATTCAAACGGACCGCTGCTGCCACGCACTAACCACCGACTCGAATATTTTTATATAACCGGTACAGCGACAAAGATTGCCGGCTAAACCATTACGAATGTCAGCTTCCGTTGGCGCGGGATTTCGTTTAAGAAGATCAACTGCAGCGAGGATCATTCCTGGGGTGCAAATCCCGCATTGCGCACCTCCGTAATCAATGAATGCCTGCTGCACCGCGTGAAGCTGGCTTTCACCAGCAACACCCTCGATGGTCGTGATGTCGGCACCGCTGGCTTGCGCCACAGGAATCAAACAACTGTTTACGATTTGACCATCAATGATTACAGTGCAAGCGCCACACTCACCTTCACCGCAACCTTCCTTTGTGCCGGTCAATTGAAGCTCTTCACGTAGTACATCGAGGAGACGGGCCATGGGAAAGACTTCGACTGTTCGTGATTGGCCGTTGACCTTGAATTGGATCTGGTTTTTGGCGGTCATTGTGCCTTGCCTGGTGATGATGGCAAGCATACCATGTAGCTATGTTGGATTGGAGCAATTGTCCGGAAGTTGAGCGCTCGGAAGACAAGGTTAGCGGGGAATGGGTTTTTCGTGGCACGCGAGTACCTGTGCGCGCGCTGTTTGAGAATCTTGAGTCGGGTGCGACGACAGATGAGTTTCTGGACTGGTTTCCAGGAGTAACGGTTGAGCAAGTTACAGCCGTCCTCACTCATGCCGAACAGAGTTTGGCTGAGGCTTAGGGTAGTACGTTTACACCTCACAATGAAGATTCTTTTCGATCAAGGAACACCCGTTCCTCTGCGGCACTACCTACAACCACATTCTGTAACTACTGCCTATGAGTTGGGCTGGTCCACTCTTGAGAATGGAGATCTCTTAAGCGCCGCAGAGGCTTCATTTGATCTACTTATCACAACAGATCAACACCTCTATTACGAACAGAACTTGGCGAGTCGAAAGTTAGCAATTCTTGTTCTTATGACGACCAGCTGGCCTCGAATCCGGATGTTTATATCAGAGATTCGCGAGAAACTTGATGCAATGAAAGCTGGAGACTACGTCGAACTCACTTTGAAATGATCATTTCTTCCATCATTCTCTCCGGCATCAGCGGCACTTGATTGAAACTGAAGCCCGTCGCGTTCTCAATCGCATTCAGGATTGCTGGCGCCGCACCGTCCATCGGTAACTCGCCAATTCCTTTTGCCCCACCCGGGCCGTAAGCATACGGATTCTCTTCGAAGAAAACTCTGATTGGTGGAATGTCAGCAGGCGTGGGAATGATGTAGTTGGTCATCTGATTGTTTGCCATCCGGCCGTCTTTCCAAACGACGTTTTCAAACAACGTAAAGCCAATCGCCTGGGCCACGCCGCCTTCAATTTGCCCTGCGGCCAGGACCGGATTGATGACTCTGCCGACTTCCTGAAGCGCAACAAAATCTTCGACCCGGGCTTCGTACGTGAGTTCATCAAAAGAAACTTCAGCAACGTAGACAGCCCATGCGTAAGCGCCATACGCGTCGCCCTGGTACTTTTCATCGTCCCAGTGAACGTTAGGCGGTGGCTGATATGTGGCTGAACTTTTTAGCGGACCAAACCTCGGAATGTAGTCGGAGCAGGCTCTTTGAAACTCTGCTTGATTGTAAGGGTCAGCTAACAAGCCACTGCCAATCAACGTTTGCTTCAAACCGAGCACCGAAGATTCAACCAATTTACCAACCACCATTGAGGTACGTGACGCGACAGTTGGACCGCTGTTGGGAACGTTGCCGGTGTCTGGCTGCTCAACAACTATCGAGTCGAAATCAACACCCAGAGCCTCTGAAGCGATCTGCGAAAAGACTGTGTTAGTACCCTGGCCGATCTCAGTGCTGGCAGCCAGCACATGAACCTTACCTTCCGCAGTTGCTTCCGCGTTGACCACCGATTGCAGGTAGACTTCACCGGAGCCGGTAAAGCCTGCGCCATGCATAAACGAAGCGAAGCCAATGCCGCGCTTGATGCGTGACGATGAGCCCCCAACAACAGTCGGGCCACCGCCGTTGTTCTCTTTAGCAAACCGCTCCCGCTTGGCGTGATAGTCGCTGAGTTCAAACGCACGATCGAGCAGGTGGTTCATATCAACTCGTTCGCGAATGACCTGGCTAGTCGCGGTGGTTTCACCTTCGTGGATGAAGTTGCGACGACGAAACTCATCAGGTGTTAGTCCAACGGCCCTGGCCACCTTATCCATGTGACGCTCAAGCGCGAAGATACTTTGTGGTGCGCCGAAGCCTCTGAACGCACCGTGCGGCGGAACGTTAGTCGCAACAGCGCGACTCGTAATCCGAACATTTGGGCAAACGTAGGGACCAGCGGCGTGAATCGTGCCGCGGGAAAGAACCACGGGTGACAAAGTGCAATACGCTCCGCCATCGATCACAAAATCGATCTCCATGGCGACGAGTTTGCCGTCTTTAGTTACCCCGGTTTTGTGACGCGTTCGCGAAGGATGACGCTTGGTGGTGGCAACCATATCCTCGGCGCGGTCGTAGATCATCTTGACCGGCTTACCAGACTTCCAGGCCAACAGCGCCGCATGACCGGTGATCAACGATGGGTATTCCTCTTTGCCTCCAAAACCGCCGCCAGTTTCGGTTTGAATGACACGCACTTTGTGTTCGGGTAGTCCAAACAATTTGAGCAGCGCTTTGTGGACATAGTACGGACACTGCATTGAGCCCCAAACAGTTACTCCTTCATCAGGGCTTGCAACAGCGATCGCGCCGTTGTTTTCGATGTAGAGTTGTTCTTGCGCGCCTGTCTCGTACTCCCCTTCGACGATCAAATCAGCTCTGCCCCACGCCTCGTCGACGTTGCCTTTGTCGACGAGAAACTTTTTGAAGATATTGTCTTCACCCCAGACGATCTCTCTCTTGTTCAACGAGTCTTCCAGTGAATAGATCGCAGGCAACTCCTCGATTTCAATCTTGACACTTCGACGAGCCTCTTCCAGGAGATACTTGTCTTTGTGAGCGAGCAGTACGATCGGTTCTTCCGGATGATTTACGACTCCGTCGGCGAGGTACGGTTGATCATCAAGAATCAGCGCGACGTGATTCGCGCCTGGGATTTCTTTCGCGGTAACTACAACAAATTCTTCCCACGGAACATCGCCTTCGAATGAAATACTTTTTATGGAACCTCGCGCCACGGGACTACGCACCGTCACGCCATGAAGCATCTCCGGGAATGTCAGGTCGTCGACATACAGCGCCTGACCCGTGACTTTCTTCTTGCCCTCTTTGCGAGGAATTGATTTGCCGATTGGTTGAGTCGACATAGGCTTTAGGCGCGGATCATGGGCCTTCTCTCTGTGTATCTCTGTGTCTAATGTCCGATATGCTTTAGCTTGTCGTTGCGGGGATTAGTGGCAGTTTCCTATCAAGAGTTAGCACATCGCAGCAACGACAAGCTAATAAAGCATATCGGACATTTGATCCGTGGCTCATTACGGCTTCGCAATCACCAGCGGATTCGCTTCCAGCTCGCGCCGATAAAACACGCGCGGCCGTTGCACGCCGCGCTTCTGCGAATCGGTAAGGTTTGTTTCTCCTTCCGCAAAGGAGATCGCTAAACCTCGACCGCGGCCCTCATCCATCTTCTGCTCCTGCATCTGCGGCACCCGTTCAGTCGCGAAGTCGAGCCATTCACGAGCTATCAATAGACCATCTTTCGGTTTGAGGTCAGCGGCGGCAGTCTTCAAACCTTCTTCAACTAACGCATAAGTCAACAATCCATGTCCCAGTTGTGCGGCTTCAAGTGCGGCCTGAAAACTCTGCGCGGCGGTGAGTATGTACATGCCCTTCTCGTACGCAAGTTGGGCCAAACCTTTTGAGTTCATCGGACCGCGACGCTTTTCTTCTGCCTCAAGTGCCTGACCTGAATTACAAGCATCGATTACCAGCAACAGGTGACCGGCATCGAGCCCTTCGACAGCTTGCTCCAGTTCAACGTCGGAGATACTGTGCGCGAGCATCGCATTCAGACCATCCTCGGTAAGTTTAGTCCGCTCACCTTTGTAACCAAGATCATGTGGGATCAAATAGAACCTTGCTGCCTGGGCTGTGCCGTGGCCTGCATAATAAATAATCACAGTATCTTCCGGCTCGACGCGTTTCAAACTATCAACCGAACTAGTCCTTAAACTAGGTGGACTCGGAGCGCCACTCAATCTCCTCAATACGGAAAGAATATTTGACTTGGTTGCCTGGTCGTTGAGCAAGGAGATCACTTCTACGCGCTCAAACTCTCCCATTTGGTTTTGCTTGGAGCGCATTTCATTCCCGAAGCTGTCCGCGTCAGCTACCGCGTATTTCAGGTTGTATTGACTATTCTCGTATTCGTTCACGCCGATCGCGATGATGTAAGTGATGCCCTTCCGCTTCAGGCTCGAGGCCCCGGTCAATAGCAAAGGCGCATCCTTGCTTTTCACGTTGTCTTTATTAAAGGCGTACGCCACAAGCTGATTTGGTCCGGCGGTGACCGTCATCTCTTGTTCGAGCGACACGCTGGATTGTCCGTTAAGAACATCACCACGCCACACTTTCACAAGTGAACCATTGCGAAACAAACGCAGGTCGCGCGCACCCGATCCTTTCGGATTGTCTCTGTCGGCAGGCCCATCGGTAACATCAATCTTTATCTTTACCGTGCGTGCTGTAATACCGCTGGCCGGCGTCTCTCCTACTGACAACTTCACAGTCGGCTGCCGTCGATCTTTCTTCGAAATGTCTTGTGTAACCTTCGGCCTCTTCCCGGCAAAGATATCGGCGAGTAAGCCCGGGTAATAGAACTCATTGAAGAACCATTCAATCGGAGCAACGTTGAAGGTTTCCTGGTTGTAGCGCCAGAGAATTTGGTTCCAGGTTACGGGCGTTCCATCAAACAAACCCTGTGGTGTAACAACCATCCATTCGCCGCCATCGTCGAGCGAGATCATTGTTAACAGGTGTTCACCGGTATTGGTATCCCACAAAAAAGTCCCGCCGTCTTC
>DASYRR010000271.1:0-23248 GCA_036004125.1 Pyrinomonadaceae bacterium
CCGGGCTTATTGGGGCTTGGTTTTGCAAGCCGTTTTCTCTGCTGAAAAGTGCAATCGATACGGGTGCCTCCTTGGAGTGCGGGGACTTGTCACCGCACTCCAAGGAGGCACCCGTATCGATTGCACTTTTCAGCAGAGAAAACGGCTTGCAAAACCAAGCCACAATAAGCCCGGTCGCCATGCTATCCTACGCGCTCATGAGCGTCTGGACCGACCTACTCTCAACCGCAGTCCACGCGCCGTCCCCACACAACGTACAACCCTGGCGCGTGCGCATCTTGAACGAAACCGAAGCTGACCTTTTTATCGATTCCAGCCGAACTCTGCCAAAAGAGGACCCAACCGGCAGCTTCATCATTCTCACTATGGGAATGTTCATCGAGGCGCTGCGAGTGTTGGCTACACAGAGTGGCTTCGGACTGGAACATACTACCTACCACGAACCGTCCTGGTATTCAGTCGAAATACTAAAAACGCGCCAACACACATTTCTGCCATTTGCTCGTCTTCGTCTGACGCGCGAATCGACTGAAGTTTCGAGTCTTGACCCGGCTTTATTTCTCAAGCGGCGCACTTCGAGAATCTCACTCAAACCAGATCCGGTTCCAACTACGGTCATAGAAAATCTGAAGTCGCTTGCTACCGACTGGGGTCAAAGGTTTGAGGTAAATACGAATCGGGACTCGATCGAGCGCATCCTGCAAAAAAACACGGTGGCGCTGTTTGAAGATCTCAACAATCCCGACTACCACGACGAGATTGTGGAGTGGTTTCGTTTCACTGACAAAACCTCCGAAACAACCCGTGATGGACTCGACTATCGTTGCATGAACGCCTCGCGCAGTGCATTTTGGTTATCAGCGCGTTTACCTCAGTTACTAAAATTACCAGTCGCCAGCTCCATATTGGCGAAGGTTTATCGATCGCAGTTGGGAATCGTACCAACGATTGGCACATTGTCAGGTGAGTTTTGGGCACCTGAAAGTGCATTCAAGACGGGGAGCTTTCTAATGCAGTTTTGGCTGACTACTGCAAAGCACAACCTTTACATTCATCCTTACGGTAATCTGGTCACCAATGAAAACGCATCGGCATGGCTCTCCGATGAAACAGGTGTGCCCGACATCTGGTTGATCTTTAAGATTGGTTATTCAGACGAACCGCCGCAGAGCTACCGCCGCTCCGTCGAGGAGATCCTTCTTGCTTAATCGGTTCATCATTTGGTTAACACTATGGATCCTCTGGCTCGTGCGAGTCTTCGTGCAGTCAGACCATCGTACATACATGATTCTGAGCGCGAGTTCGCTGCAACCATTTTTGTCGCGCATCGGGATAATGCGCGCGCAGGCGGTGTTTCTGAAGGCCAGGGATCGCTGTCCAGCATATCAACAGTTCCTTAAGAATGAAGGCTACAAAGATTCCGGCGGTTGGAAATTGTCGGATGTCCCAGTGATGACTAAAGAGAACTACGTCAAGGTCTACAGTATTGAAGACCGCTGCTACGACGGCCTAATTCCCGCAGCAGGAGTTGTTATCGACGAATCGTCCGGATCGTCGGGCGTTCCGAACAACTGGGTTAGGAGTGTCGAGGAACGCGAGGATGTAAAGCACATTCTGCAGTTGAACTATCAATTGATTTATCGAGACAGTGGCTGCATCCTGCTCAACTGTTTCGCGCTCGGACCATGGGCCACTGGCATGAACGTTTCGATGTCGCTGGTGGACGTCGGCATCCTCAAGTCAATCGGACCTGATCAAAAGAAACTGGAAAACACACTTACGATTTTCGGACCCGGTTACCGTTATCTGCTTTTTGGTTATCCACCATTCATAAAATCATTCGTGGATTCAACTGCGTTGGATCTAAGTCAGTATCGAATGGACTTGATTGTCGGGGGCGAAGGGATTTCGGAGAGTCTGCGGACGTATCTGCTCAACAGTTTTCAAAGCGTAATCTCGTCTTACGGTGCTTCTGATCTGGAAATAAATATCGGAGTAGAAACACCTCTCACGATAGCTCTGCGTCGTCTTTGTCTTACAAATCGTGACTTGTGCGAACGCTTGTTCGGAAGGCAGACGCCGCCAATGATTTTTCAGTACAATGCGCTCGACTACATCATCGAAACTCAAGACAACGGTGAGCTTCTGTTTACGATTGGCAGACAGTCGAGTGCGGCTCCGAAGATTCGCTACAACCTCAAAGACTTTGGCGGTGTTATGCCGCATCGCGAACTTGGATCGCGATTACTTGAGCAGGGATTCAAGATTGAGGACTTTGGAGGGCCTCAGAGTCACTTCCCGATTCTGTATGTTTTTGGACGAGCCGATCTGACCGTGCCGTTTTATGGGGCTAAGGTTTATCCAACAGACATTGAAGACATCATCAACACGCACCCTTTGCTCGTCAAACAGATAAATTCGTTCCAGTTATCGTCCTACGAGGACGAGCAAATTAATCGGAGACTAAGAATTCATCTTGAGACTGTGAAGAGTTTAGCGGAAGAACTGCCAAATAACCTGCGCGATCTATTCTTTGACGGTTTGTGCGCCTGCAACCAGGACTTTCGCGAAGTAACACGGATGTTTGATCGAGACGTTGTCGAGATCGAGGTCCACGAATTTGAAACTGGCCCGTTTGCTGGCAGAGATATCAGAGTCAAGAACAAGTACATTGCCTAACGGCTAACCTGGTCCGCGCGTTCTCTGTGTAATAAACGTTTAGATTTTTGTTTTTCCACGATCAAACTACCGTCTCGTGGAAGCGAGTTGGACGCAGTCAGTACCGTCACGCGGTAGCGTCGGGTGCGTGTCATCTCTGACGTTGTGGGTGGTTACGGACCCGACGCGACCGCGTGACGGTACTGACTGTATCCAAGCACGTCCCCCTGGGCATCCGATTTGCTAACTCGGACTGCATTATGCGAATCAAAACTCCGACTATCATTGCCACACTCCTGATCCTGCTATCAATCCTTGCGAGCTGCCGCCCGGGCCGACAACAAAACTCCAAACAACTGACACTCGCCGTCAACTCAGGTGTTGAAGGCGACGCGCTCAAGCAAGCAGCGCTCGATTACGAGAAACAAACCGGAGTGCACATAAACATTGCCGAGTTCCCCTACGCCAATCTCTTCGAGAAAGAATTGATTGATCTCAACGCCAGGACAGGTGCTTATGACCTGATCATGCTCGACGATCCGTGGTTTCCTCGATTCGCAAGTAAACAGTTCTTGACTGACTTAACGCCGCTCCTGCAAAAGCGCGGCCTCGGTGGACCAGATGCAGATTTTGTTGCCACTTCGATCTCACTTTGTCGAGACCCCTATCAAACTGGTGCTCTCTATGCCCTTCCCTACGTCGGCAATTCGCAGCTGTTCTTCTATCGCAAGGATCTTTTTGAAAAGCATAGTCAGCCGGAACCCTTGAAATGGAATGACGTCCTTTCCGCTGCGAAAACAATCCAGGAGAAAGAAAGCGAAGGCGGAAAGACGTACGGCTACGTGATGCGGGCTGCTCAAGGTAACGCCGCGGTTGCCGACTTCATGCCGATTTTCTGGGCGTTTGGCGGCGAGATGTTTGACCCGTCAGGAAAGCCCAACGTGAATAGTGCAGAAGGAGTGGCAGCGTTGAAGTTTATGCTCGAACTCGGCAAATATTCGCCGCCCGGTTACGCCAGCTTCAACGCCGACGAAGTTGGCGCACACCTATTGCAGGGAACGGCGGCAATGTCCATTAACTGGCCCGCATGGATCAGCTCTTTTAGCGACGTTTCGAGATCGAAGGTGATTGGCAAGATGGCCTTTACGACCTTGCCCGGAGCGACCAAGAATGGTCAGGCTGAAATTGGCAATTGGTTAATCGCTATTCCTAAAGACGCCCAGAACGCAGAGGCAGCGATGGATTTCTTACTTTGGGCCACGAGCGCTGAGCAAATGAAGCGCTCCGCCGAACGAGGTAACCCACCAACGCGTAAGTCACTATTTCAGGATGCCAGCTTGGTTGCGAAGTTTCCTTCATATCCAGCGCAGTTGAAGTCGTTGGAGAGTTCCCGTCCACGGCCACGCACTCCGCAATGGAATGAAATCGAGAATGTGTTTGGAATCTTTCTTTCGAAGGCCAACAGCGGTGAATTGTCTCCGGAAGATGCGATGAATCAGGCGAATGCCGAAATCGAAAAGATTATTCAACGCGGCCAATAAACGCGAGCTTATCTTCCCTCTCCTGTTGATTGCGCCGGCACTCGTGGTGCTCCTGTCACTCTCAATCTATCCGCTCATTTATTCGATTACGATTAGTCTCCAGAGTCAGACCGCCGATGGAATAAGTTGGGGCGTAGCTAATTTTGCGAGACTCCTCTCCGACAGTTTCTTCTTCACTGCAATGGCTCACACTTTTGTTTATGCTGTAGCGGCGCTGACTCTCGAGTTCTTTATCGGCTTAATACTCGCCCTTCTATTGAACAGTCGGATACGCGGCCGTAGTTTCTTTCGGGCCACGCTACTGGTGCCGATGATGTTACCAACAGTCGTCGTGGGGGTGGTTTGGCGTCTGATGCTCAATCCAAACTTTGGAGCCGTAAACGGAACGCTCAAACATTTTGGATTGAACACTGAGAGTCTTACCTGGACTGCTTCGCCGCGATTGGCACTGCTTTCAGTAATCGCAGTGGATGTTTGGCAGTGGACTCCCTTTGTGTTTCTCGTGTTGCTGGCGGGATTGCAAGCCATTCCACAAGAACCGTACGAAGCCGCTCTTATCGATGGGTCGACTCGGTGGCAAACCTTTCGATATATAACCCTGCCGTTGCTGAAGCCGGCAATTCTCATCGCTCTCTTGTTGCGGACGATGGATCTGCTGCGAGTGTTTGATCAGATCTTCATACTCACTGAAGGTGGGCCAGGCTTCGCGACAGAAACAATCAGTCTATATATCTATCGCACTGCCTTTCGTTTCTTCGATTTTGGCTATGCCGCGGCAATGTCATTCGTACTGCTCGCGCTTACCAATGTTATCAGCACGATTTACATTCGCCTTTTGCAAACAAAGCAGGCAGCTGCGTAACAAGTGATGAAACGAGTTGCAAAGTATTTGTTCTTGTCGTTGGCGTTGCTGGTGGCCGTTGCTCCGGTCTACTGGATGCTTACGATCTCTTTGAAGTCGGAGGTCGATCACTTTGCCAGTCCGCCCGCCTGGCTGTTGTTTTCACCAACGCTTGAACACTACTACGACGCGTTTGTCGCGAGGTCGTTTGTACAGTTTTTGATAACCAGCGCCATTGTCGCCGTCACTGCGACCGCTATCGCTCTGGTCATTGGAACACTTGCGGCTTATTCGTTAGCTCGTTTTCGACTTCCTTACGATCTCGACAGCAAGATATCGCTTTGGATTCTTTCTACACGTATGTTTCCGGCAATAGTGACCGCCATCCCGTTGTTTCTAATGATGCGAGATCTGCGTTTGCTCAACACACGACTGGCACTTGTTATTGTCTATACCGCGTTCAATTTACCTTTTGTCGTATGGATGATGCGTGGTTTCTTTGCCGAATTGCCCCGCGATCTTGAGGAAGCGGCTCTTGTTGATGGCGACTCGCGAATCGGAGCTTTGTGGCGCGTTGTGTTGCCCTTAGTGGCGCCGGGCTTGGCCGCAACAGCAGTGTTTTGTCTGATCGTTTCCTGGAACGAGTTTCTATTTGCATTGGTGTTGACCCAGACAGATACGGCAATGACGTTACCCGTTGGAATTGCCGGGCGTGTTACGCAGTATGAGATCAAATGGGGAGTGATGAGCGCGGCGGGGGCAGTGGCGATCGTGCCGATCCTTGTGTTTGCGCTGGCAGTACAGAAGTATTTGGTGAGAGGACTTTCGTTGGGTGCGGTGAAAGGTTAGGAACGCTGTCTTGATGACCGACTCAGAAGCGTTGTGTCCGATCCTTGAGATTGGGTGACAAGGGTGGAACAGAACCAGGAGCGAAGCGACTGCACGCAAGAGAGCGAACCACTATGATTCGGATGGTCAACAACGCGGCGCTCTCTTGCGTGCAGTCGCTTGGCTCCTGGTTCTGTTCCGGTGCTCGCTGACCCTCAAACGCTATGTCCATCTGCTTCCAAGGCGTTACTAAACAATTTGGCAACTCGCTTGTCGTTGATGACTTGTCTCTAAACATCAGCGACGGCGAGTTTGTTGTGCTCCTCGGCCCCTCTGGTTGTGGAAAAACTACGACACTGCGGATGCTGGCAGGCCTGGAAAGCGCAACCTCAGGCGATATCCTTATCAACGATGAAAGAATCAACGATGTGCCCACCCAGCATCGCGACCTCGCCATGGTCTTCCAGAGTTATGCGCTATATCCCCATATGACGATAGCCGAGAACATCGGTTATCCGTTGCGCGTGCGGAAACTCGACAAGTATACGCGCGAAAATCGAATCAAAAGTGTGGCTGCGATGCTGGAGATCGAGTCACTTCTTGATCGTAAGCCGCGACAGTTATCCGGCGGCGAACGACAACGCGTGGCGCTGGCGCGGGCGATTGTCCGCGAGCCACGGGCCTACTTGATGGACGAACCGCTTTCGAATCTCGATGCACGATTGCGCGTCCAGATGCGCGGTGAGTTGAAGCGTCTTCAACACCAGTTAGGAACTACGACGATCTACGTTACGCACGATCAAGCTGAGGCTATGACGCTCGCGCATCGAGTGGCCGTCATGCAAAAAGGAAAACTTCAGCAATTTGACACGCCTATGAACATCTACGAACGTCCAGCGAACCGTTTTGTCGCCGCGTTTGTCGGTAGTCCAAGTATGAACTTTGTTGAAGGACAAGTTAGCGACGGAAGATTTGTGAGCAAGGAGGTCTCGATACAGTTAACCGACACTCAACGTCAGCAGCTGTCGACCCAGAGCGTCAATGACGTCACATTAGGAATTCGCCCAGAACACATTCGCATTAGTGAACACCAGCAGGATGGCGCTTTACAGGCGACGGTCTATGTTACGGAGTTGATGGGCAACGAGACTTTCGTTTTTCTCACTGTGGGAGAAAACAGATTGATTGCGCGGGCGCCGGCCGAGTTTCGGGCAGAACTTGAAAGCAAAGTGTGGCTAAACTTCGCGAGTGAGAGGTTTCATTTCTTCGATCGTGAAACCGAAGAGCGGATCTGATCTGGCACGTAAAACACAAGAGCGCAGATCAATCAAGATCTGCGCTCTTTTCTTTTCGATCTGTTTTTCTTCTTACGACGCGCTCTTAGCCGCTGTATCCGGATTTGCAGTTGCCTTGTTCGGCTGCGGAGTAATTCTCAAATACGGCTTTGGAGCTTTCCAGCCGGCGGGGAATTTCTCTTTTGCAGCTTCATCAGACAGCGACGGGACGATAATTACATCGTCGCCATCTTTCCAATTCACCGGAGTGGCCACGCTGTACTTTGCGGTTAACTGCAACGAGTCAATCACTCGCAGAATCTCGTCGAAGTTTCGACCGGTGCTCGCCGGATAGGTAATGGACAGTTTGATCTTTTTGTCTGGACCAATCACAAACACCGAACGCACGGTGAACACATCGCTGATTTCCGGATGAATCATGTCATAGAGTTCAGCAACCTTGTGGTCCGGATCTGCAATCACCGGGAAATTCAGCGCAGTGCCCTGGGTTTCCCTAATGTCTTCAGCCCAGCGCTTGTGGGAGTCGGTGGGATCGACACTGAGGCCGATCACCTTTACACCTCTCTTTTCAAATTCGGGCTTTGATTTTGCAACGTAACCAAGTTCGGTTGTGCAAACGGGAGTAAAGTCTTTCGGATGCGAAAACAGAACCGCCCAATTGTTGCCAATCCATTCATGAAAATTAATCGGACCTTCAGTCGTTTCTGCTGTGAAGTCTGGTGCGATATCGCCTAATCGTAGGGCCATTGTTTTCTCCTTTCCTTGACGGAAAACCAATATCCCGATCGTCTGACCGGGATTAAATCGGTGATGCTCATATGTTGTACGTGGAAGCCAAGAGGGCTTTTACAACTACTGGCGCGCTAAGTCAAACGGGGACATTGCCGATTGCCGATTGCCGATTGCCGATTTCGGTTTCCATTGGTTAGCGGGTTAGTACTTGTGAAGCAAAGCCGTCAGCACTTGGCCATCGGCAATCCGCTACATCATGCTATTCTCCACGCATAGTATTCGGCAGTATCAGTAACAAAACATCATGAAACTTGCACTCAATGGCGCGACAACTATGCGGGCGGACCTGGCCACGGATCTTAGCGTAGCGGGGGCGGCAGGTTTTGATTACCTGGAAATCTGGGCCGCCAAACTGCGTGACTTCCTGAAAAATAACTCAACCGCCGACCTCAAAAACTTATTCGCAAAACACAACCTTCAGCCACTGAGCATCAACTCGATCGAGCACATTACCTTTCGCGACGCCCAGGCTTATGAATCCATCAAGCAACAGTGTGACGAACTAAGTCAGATTGCTGCTGAGATTGACTGTCCGTGCATCGTCGTGGTTCCGGGACGAATTCCTCCGAGCGGAGCAATTCAGGTTGAAGTGATCGATGAATCCGTTCGCGTACTCAACGAACTATGTGACATCGCCGAAAAACACGGTGTCTCGCTGGCTTTCGAGTTTCTGGGACAGACTGATTGCACAGTTCAGACATTGGCCCTCGCTCATGAGATCGTGAGAACAGCGAACCGCGACAATCTTGGACTAGTCATCGATAGTTTCCACTTTTACGCAGGCGGCTCCACCATCGAAATGATTGAAGCGCTCGACCCGCAGTTGTTATCAGTTTTTCACATCAACGATGCCGAGGATCGACCGCGTGAAGAGTTGAACGACAGTCATCGTCTGTTACCGGGACTCGGTATCCTGCCATTGCTCTCGATGATTGGAGCTTTTCAGCGAATAGGTTATGACGGCGTTGCCAGCGTTGAAATCTTTCGGCCTGAATACTGGGAAATGGATCCGCTTGAAGTTGCAAAAAACGCATACGTGGCGACACGAGGAGTATTGGCATCTCTGTTCCCAGTGCCAGAGCAGGAACTGAAGCAGACGGCAGAAACAGCAGCTAGTAGGAACAAACCAGTTCTGTGATTAGGGTTCTTAGACTCAACACATGAACAGAATCAAAGTTGGAATCATTGGTGCCGGCTACATTGCGGGTGTGCATTCAGGAATACTCGCGAACGATGACCGGGTAGCGCTGGCGGCTGTATACGACGTTGTTCCCGAGTGTGCCGAGCGGATCGCTAGATCCCACGGCGCGGTTATCGCTACCAGTCCAGAAGAAATTATTGATTCGTGCGACGCCATTTACATCACCACCCCAAACACAAAACACGTACCCCTGGCGCTCGCCGCAGCGACGGCGGGTAAGCATGTATTTTGCGAGAAGCCACTCGCAACAACAATTTCAGACGCAGAACGGGTCGTCGAGAAAGCGAAGAATTGTACCGGTGTCTTTCAAGTTGGACACAATCGCCGGTTTGCTCCCGTGTATGCAACGCTCAAGCAGATGCTTCAAGAGAGTCACCAGCCTCACTCTGCGCACATAAAGATGAATCGAGGTGAACTACTCAAACCCGTTTGGACTGGAGATCCAACGGTGACAGGTGGCTTCCTCTTCGAAACAACGATTCACATGTTCGACATGATGCGCTTTCTTTTCGGTGAAGTAGACAGCTTGCTGGCTATCGGGTCGACGCACGAGTACACAGAGGTTGATGATTTTTCTGTATTGCTGAAATTTGCGAGCGGGATGCACGCGACGTTGGCGTCATCGGCTGACGCGAGCTGGTTGTTTCCGTTCGAACGTGTCGAGGTTTTTTGTCACCATTCAACGCTGGTTACCCGCGAGATGGAAACACTCGTCTGCAGCAGCAACATAGCTGGACACTTTACTGAGCAATCCATGCAGCAACTACCACGTGATGAGAAGTGGGGCTATGTCCAGGAAGACCGGACGTTCATCGATGCAATAGTGAACGGAACCGAGCCGTTGGTTACGGCGTTTGACGGCTTGATGTCCGTTAGATTAGTCGAAGCAGTTTATGATTCCGTGAGGAGCGGACAATTCGTGCCGCTCGGCTAATGTCCGATATGCTTTAGCTTGTCGTGGCCGGATTAAATCAGCCACGGATTTTCACGGATGCGAACATGCACTTTTTCCTGGAATCCGTCCTATCCGTGAAAATCTGTGGCGGTTTTGTTCCGAGCGATAAGCTAAAGCATATCGGACATTCTGACACCCATTTATGAAACGCTGCCACTGGGCCAAAACACCTTTATCGATCGCATACCACGACGAGGAGTGGGGCGTAGCTCAACACGATGATCGCTGCCTCTTTGAGTTTCTTATTTTGGAAGGCGCGCAAGCGGGTTTGAGTTGGGAAACGATTCTCCAGAAGCGCAAAAACTATCGCAAGGCTTTTGATAACTTCAATCCAGCGAAAGTCGCCAAGTATGATCACCTAAAAGTGGCCACGCTCCTAAACAATCCAGGAATAATCCGAAACAAGCTGAAGATTAATTCTGCCGTCAGCAACGCCCAAGCATTCCTTCAGGTCCAACGAGAGTTTGGGAGTTTCGATGAATTTATTTGGCGTTTCGTAAACAAGAAGCCCATCAGAAGGAAACGGAATGAACCCGTGTTAGCTAAAACGGACATATCAGATGCGCTGAGCAAAGAGCTTACGAAGCGCGGCTTCAGATTCGTGGGCTCCACTATTTGCTACGCGTTTATGCAAGCAGTTGGAATGGTCAACGATCACGATCCCAGCTGTTTTCGATACAAAGAGATAAAACAATCTGAGATCTGAAATAATCTGAAATCTGAGATCATTTAGGGAGGAACTCAATGAACGTTGCTCAAACAAAACTTTGGTCTGCCTCACTCCTTACAATTATGGTTCTGGTAACCGCTGGGCGGGCACAATCCGTAGAATCCGCACACGCGCGTTCAATGCAGTCGATAACAAACTCTCTCGCGTCACTTCCTGAAGCTGACACAATCATCTACTCAAGTCCGCAAAGGATTTTTAGCGAAGCGGCTCCGAAAGTGGTCCCACCTGCAGATCTGGCGAAAATGCGGGCCGGCTTTGCGGATATCAAAAAAGCCGTAGGTATTGATCCCGGAAGTATCGACTACATCGCTGTCGCTATTCGGTTTCAGAAACCGGCAAGCGACCTTAGTTTTGTTCCACCAGATCTGCTGGCTGTCTTTGGCGGAGACTTCAGTGCCGATTCGCTGATCACGCTCGCTAGTCTTTATTCACAAGACCGCGCACGTAATGAGAAATATGGATCGAAGACGCTGACCATCATGAAGATCGATCCAATAGCTGAACAAGCGATCAAGAATCCGTTACTCAAACCATACTCTGAAATAGGAGTCGTAGCGCTCAATGCAAACACGCTTGCAGTCGGCAACCTTAATTATTTGAAGTCTGCGGTTGATGCCAATGAAGGCAATGGCCGCATCAGTCCCGCGGCGCTTGGTTCCCTGCTGCGAGATCCTAATGCACTTGTGAGCGCCGCTGGTTCACCCTTGACGGCGTTCGCGAAAAGCTTCGGATTGCTCGGCACACAAACCGCTCCGCGCGATGCGCAGTGTAGTAGTCGTTTCGGTGACTTCTACGCGGCCATCACAATGAGTGGAACAAATTTCAGTCTTCGCGGAGCCATGAATACGGACAACCCCGACACGGCAAAAATAATGAATGGGTTGATCTCGGGTCTGCTGCAACAAGCGATCAGTTCCGTGCCCGATAAAGATGCACAGACAGTTTTGAAGAACATTAGAATGCTGGCCAGGGACAACGAGATTGTGTGGGAGGCAGATGTACCGGAACAAACACTAGCCGCCATGATTCGTGAAGAGATGAAACCAAAACCGGTATCTACTCCAACGCAGCCAAAACCAAAACCAAGACGACGAGTGCGTAGAAAATAACGCTGTGTTTGCGAAACACTTTAGTAGTACCTTGGGAAAATCTCGAACTCTAATGCTGGGACCGCAGGCGTCCTCGCCTGCTTGTTTCCCTCCACGTACTTGGGTGACACGCAGCAGGCGAGGACGCCTGCGGTCCCAGCATTAGAGTTCGAAATTACTTGGAGAGGACTACCGAAGGGAAACTCAGATTTACCATGCCCACTGTCCTAAGTGACATCGAAGTCCGCATTCTCGGATCACTCGTTGAAAAGCAAGTGACGACACCCGAGTACTATCCGCTAACTCTTAACGCTCTGACTCTTGCCTGCAACCAAAAAAACAATCGGCATCCAGTTAGTTCTTATACGGAAGATCAGGTCGCCCAGGCGCTCGAGACGTTGCGCGAGAAAAATCTCGTCTACGTTTTCTACGGCAGTACGAGTCGTGTGCCGAAATACAAACACGTGATGCCAGAAGTCATGCGCCTTAGCCATCCGGAATTAGCTTTGATGTGTGTGTTGATGTTGCGCGGAGCACAGACTCCGGGTGAGTTGCGTGGTACTGCCTCGAGGTTGCATGAGTTTACCAGTCTGGAAGAAGTTGAACAGACTTTGAATGGCCTGATTTCCGCGGATGAGCCCTTGGTCCTTAAACTACCGCGACAACCCGGGCAGAAAGAGGTGCGCTTTGTTCATCTCCTTTCCGGCGAGCTAAACGTGGAAACATTTGTCGAGACTGAACGCACGGCAGTTGTGCCGCGAAGGTCGAGTGGCGAACAGATTGAGAGACTCGAGCAAAGAGTTGAAGCATTGACTGCAGAAGTCGAAAAACTAAGGCTGCAGTTTGAAGAGTTCCGGAAGCAGTTTGATTGATGTGAAAGAAATAACAACTTGTTTCACAAACTTTACTTTCCCTCTGAATGATCTTTTTGAAATTTCGTTTTGGGCTCGTCATTTAGAAAGGCTTTTAGCGCAAAGCGGTTGCGTCTCAAAACCCATCAGGGTTGGTTCAACCCTGGGTTAGGTGAGTCTTCATCACAACCCGGAACGGGTTGCGACCGCGGACGCAACCGCGTTGCGGTTGAAATCAAAGAATTCCCATAACCCAGGGTAGCCGAAGCGGCAACCCTGGGCTTTGCGACGTAACCGCTTCGCGGTAGAAAGCCATTCCATCGGTTATCACGCTGCCACTTACACATTGATTCGGACTCGGCATTTGGCAATCGGCAATCGGCATGACTCCTGTTTCACCGTAGGGCTCACGTTTCAGCTATGCAAAACTTTATCTGCCGCAGTATAATGCCGCTCACCTATGAAGCTAGAGATTTTTCATCCAGCCGTCGCGCGCTGGTTTGCGCGCAGCTTTCCTTTCCCTACCGAGCCGCAACTCCAGGCGTGGCCGGAAATCAAGAAACAGCGTCACACTCTTATAGCCGCGCCAACCGGATCTGGTAAGACGCTGGCCGCTTTCTTGTCAGCCATCGATGACTTAGTCCGTCTGGGAGTTGAAGGAAAACTCGATGATACGACTCACGTCATCTATGTGTCTCCGCTGAAAGCACTCAGCAACGACGTCCAACGCAACCTTCAACTCCCGCTCGAAGGCATTCAGGCTGAGTTGAAGTCGATGGGTTTGCCTGAGGTGAACATCCGTACTCTGGTGCGCACTGGTGACACGCCGGCTGCTGAGCGGACGGCGATGACAAAGCGGCCTCCACACATCGTCGTTACTACTCCCGAGTCGCTTTACATCTTGCTCACCAGCGAAGGTGGGCGACGAATGCTGGAAACAGCGCGGACCCTGATTGTCGACGAAATCCACGCTGTCGTAGGTAACAAGCGAGGCTCGCATCTCGCGCTTTCAATCGAACGACTCGAACACTTAACGCGCCAGCACTCAGCGACGAATTCCAATGGATTCGGAAACTCTGGTCTCGTCAGGATCGGACTCTCAGCCACTCAACGCCCCATCGAAGAAGTAGCACGTTTTCTTGTTGGTACTGAAAACATTACTGCGGACAACACTCCAAACTGCTCGGTTATCGATAGTGGCCACGCTCGTCAGCTTGAACTGGCAATCGAACTGCCAGACTCGCCCCTCGAAGCAGTAATGTCTGGCGAAGTTTGGAACGAAGTCTACGACCGACTTGCGCAATTAATTCGGCAACATCACACGACACTGATTTTCGTTAATACTCGACGACTGGCTGAAAGAGTATCGCGACACCTTGGTGAACGAATCGGTGACGAAAACATCGCCGCACATCACGGCAGCCTCGCGCGCGAGCAGCGCCTCGCTGCTGAACAGCGACTTAAAGCTGGTGAGTTGAGTGCCCTAGTTGCCACTGCGTCGCTCGAATTGGGAATAGATATTGGCGACGTGAACCTCGTTTGCCAGCTTGGCTCAACCCGTTCAATTGCAAGTTTTCTACAACGAGTTGGTCGCTCGAACCACACGGTGGCGGGCTTCCCAAAGGGCAGAATTTTCCCCCTGTCACGAGATGAGTTGGTTGAGTGCGCGGCGATTGTTGATGCGGTGCGGCGTGGCGAACTCGATCAGCTGGAAATTCCCGAACGACCACTCGACATTCTCGCTCAGCAAATCGTAGCCGCGGTTGCCGCGGAAGAATGGACCGAAGACTTGCTTTTTCAAATGGTCCGCTCCGCCTATCCAAATCGCAATCTCGAACGTGAGCAATTCGATTCGATTGTTCGCATGTTGGCTGAAGGATTTACGACCAAGCGTGGCCGGCGATCGACCTATCTGCATCACGACGCCGTGAATCAACGGCTGCGTGGACGCAGAGGTGCGCGATTGGCTGCCATCACCTCTGGTGGAGCCATACCCGATACGGCCGACTACGCAGTTGTCCTGGAACCGAGCGAGCTGGTTATTGGTTCAGTAAATGAAGACTTTGCGATTGAGAGTTTGCAGGGCGACATCTTCCAGTTGGGCAACACGTCCTGGAGAGTCTTGCGGGTTGAGCAGGGCAAGGTACGCGTGGAGGATGCGCATGGACAACCACCTTCCATCCCTTTCTGGTTAGGTGAAGCACCAGCGCGAAGTGCGGAATTGTCGGTGTCTGTATCGCGTTTACGAGAAGAAATAGCGTCGCGGGTCACAGAAGTTTGCAATGGAGACGTGAACCCTATTGATGACAGCGAATTGGTCGAGGAACGAAAACTAACGGCCAACGTCAATCTCGAGGCGGCAATACGCTGGCTGACTGACGACGTCGGTATCACACGATCTGCAGCCGAACAAATCGTCGAATACCTCGCCGGAGCAAAGATCGTGCTTGGGGTGATGCCATCTCAAGACAACCTCGTGCTTGAAAGGTTCTTCGACGACAGCGGCGGTATGCAGCTCGTACTGCACTCGCCGTTTGGCAGCCGCATCAATCGCGCCTGGGGTCTTGCATTGCGGAAGCGTTTCTGTCGCAAGTTCAACTTCGAACTTCAAGCCGCAGCGACTGAAGACGCGATCGTCTTATCACTCGGCCCCACGCACAGTTTTCCTTTGGAAGATGTCTTCCACTATTTGAATTCAAAAACGGTTCGACAGCTTCTTATTCAGGCACTGCTCGACGCGCCGATGTGGAATATTCGTTGGCGCTGGAATGTCACGCGATCATTGGCTGTGCTGCGCCGTCGTGGCGGGAAAAAGATTCCGGCCCAGTTGCAACGGATGGATGCTGAGGATTTGCTGACGGCGGTGTTTCCCGATCAGGTGGCCTGCTTCGAAAATCTGCCCACAGGCGAACGCGAGATTCCTTCGCATCCTTTGGTTGACCAAACAGTGAAAGACTGTCTGGAAGAGGCAATGGACATTGATGGTCTGGAGAGACTGCTCGTTTCGATCGAACGCAATGAGAAGCACCTCTTCGCACGGGATGTAATTGAAGCGTCGCCATTGTCGCAAGAGATTCTGAATGCGAGGCCCTATGCGTATCTCGACGATGCCCCGCTGGAAGAGAGACGAACGAGAGCAGTGTTTCAGCGGCGGTGGCTGGATCCACAACAAGCAAGTGATATGGGCAAACTCGATCAGTCAGCGATAGATCGAGTGCGTGATGAAGTTTGGCCAGAACCGCGAAATGCAGATGAATTGCATGATGCGCTGGTTGAATTGGGGTTTATCACGGAACAGGAAGGTGCTGCATGGCAGGGGTTCTTTGGCGAGTTGAAGAGTGAACGACGGGCTGCCGTGTTGGAGGCGATGTCTAGTGACGGGGTCCTAAGTTTAACGACTGTTGCAGGCGAGACGCCTGCGGTCCCAGCACCGAGGTTGTGGATTGCTGCTGAACGCTTGCCACAGCTGAGTGTTGTTTATCCAAACGCCAAACTTGATCCTGCGATCGCGGCGCCGGAAAGTGTGTCCCGGACAGAATGGAAGTTTGAAGATGCACTCGTAGAGGTTTTAAGAGGACGGTTAGAAGGTCTGGGGCCCGTTACAGTCGCTTCATTGGTTGAATCCTCTGGGTTGAACAAACTCGAAATTGAAACTGCTTTGCTCAAATTAGAATCCGAGGGGTTTGTGATCCGCGGGCTCTTTACACCAGGCACAACTCAAACTGAATGGAGCGCGCGTCGTCTACTCGCACGCATCCACAGCTACACTCTCAATCGTCTACGGCAGGAGATCGAGCCGGTTTCGAGCGCGGATTTTGTGCGCTTCCTGCTTGCCTGGCAAAAGCTCGCACCGGATCACCAGATGGAGGGACCGGAGAGTGTACGTGCAATCATCGAGCAACTCGAAGGTTTTGAAGCACCGGCGGCAGCGTGGGAAGGCGAACTCTTGCCAAGTCGTTTGCTTGAATACGAACCGGCGTGGCTAGATGCGTTGTGTCTATCTGGTGAGATTGTTTGGGCCAGGTTGACTCCACCATTGCGCTCAACCACTGGAGAAGAACGACCGAGAAGTGGGGCGCCCGTAAGAAACACGCCAATCGCCCTGCTGCGTCGCAAGAATTTTGCTCTTTGGAGTTCAGTGTTTCCGTCCGTCTCTCAAGAATTGAAGGACACTGACTTTTCCTCAACCACCCAGACTGTACTCATCTACTTGAAAGATCGCGGCGCTTCGTTTTTTTCTGACATTGTAGAGAATACGGGGCTACTGCGGAGTCAAGTGGAGGAATCGCTGGCGGAGTTGGTGGCTAACGGCGTGGTTGTCTCAGACAGTTTCTCTGGATTGCGGGCACTGCTTACACCCGGCAGCAGGAAGACACAGGCAGCTGCTCGGCGAAAACAACGTCAACCTGTCTACGAGATGGCGAGTGCGGGTCGTTGGTCGATTCTTCACCGCACACAAAACGATGCCCCCGCTCGTTCAGCGTCAGTATCAAATCAAAAGACCTTTGACCCGCAATCATCCGAAGAGGTGGCCTGGGCGCTGTTGAAGCGTTACGGTGTGGTGTTCAAACGTCTGCTCGAACGCGAGGGAATGACGATACCGTGGCGCGTGCTGCTTCGCGTTTATCACCGACTTGAGGCACGAGGCGAGATTCGCGGTGGCAGGTTTGTCGCAGGTATTTCCGGAGAACAGTTTGCTTTACCTGATGCTGTTGGGATGTTGAGGGCAATTCGTCGTCAGGGTGTGCAGGAGAGTTTGATCTCTGTCAGCGCTGCAGACCCACTAAACCTTGTTGGGGTCATCACCCCAGGTAACCGAATCTCTTCGCACACAAGCAATCGTATTCTTTATCAGGACGGCGCTCCGATCGCAGCACTCGAATCGGGCGAGACTCGCTTCATTGTTGAGTTGAGTCGAGCGATGGAGTGGAAAGCGAAGGCAGCGTTGCTAAGGAAAGCAACACCACCCCAGTTGAGATCGTATCTGCAACGCCCTGCTTAGAAAACTTTAGCCGCAGATTTACGCAGAAAAACGCAGATCAGAATAATTAAGACAACCAAGACCCAAGCCTGCTGGGGTTTTTCTTACTCTGATTTGCGTTTATCAGCGTTCATCTGCGGCTGAATTCTTCCCCCACCGTCACGATGTCGGCTATTGACCATACGAAATCGTGTTCTGTCACATTTCCTTAACCAAAACAATGTGGTTTTTGTTGAACTCTGCTGGGGCATGGAGCTTGCCATAACCTCAGCAGGGGAGGTACACAAACAAGTGAATTACTCGAGTAAAAAGATAAGTGGGTACTTACTAGCATTCTTCCTGCTATTTGGAATTGCGACAATTGCAAGCAGTACGGCTCAGGCGCAGTATCCATGGGGATACGGCCGGGACCGCCAGGATGATCGCTATCGACGGGACCGTGACAGGGATCGCGACGATCGTTATCGCAATGATCGTTACGGTCGTAATTCTTATTACGGATATCAGATAGCCCGTCAGCAGGGTTATCGCGATGGGCTCTACACCGGTTCTGCGGACGCTCAGCGTGGTCAGAGTTTTAACCCTCAGCGGTCTCACTTTTGGAGAGACGGAAGCGACGGCTATAACTCATCCTACGGAAACAGAGGACAATACAAGCAGATCTTCCGTGATGCGTTTATGCAGGGTTACCGAGAAGGCTATCAGCGTTACGCCGGCAACAATCGGCGAGGTAACAATGGTCGGTGGGGAAATGGCCGCTGGCCTTGGTAAAGAGACGTAAATAGACGGAAATAAACGTCAGTAAAACCAAGCCAAACATGTATGCCGCGACTCTGTTAACAAGGTCGCGGCATTGTTCTTTTGGGATCGGAAACTGGAAACCAGCACTCATTACGCATTGATTAGAGCCATAGGTTCAAGAAAGTGACTGTCTCCAGGCAACAACAACAGCGCCGTTTGCGGATACTTCCTGCGGCTCGGGCGAAAGAGAATTCTGATCTCGAGTTCAGTCCACGATCGCTGCGGAATTCCTTCCGTGAGTGGCTCGGGTCGGTGGGCTCGCAAGCGTCGGCAAACCCCTTGTTCACATCGCCCAGGCCCCTGACCAGATTTCCAAAACTCACAGCATTGGAAATCATGCGGGTAAATCACGCCACAATTCGTGAGGGCGAATCACACTGCATCTGGCCACCTGCAATTGTTCGGAAGTTTCACACTGCAGAAGTCATTACTGAGAAACAGATATCTCATTACCAGCTGAGAGATGTGAATCTGAGGCGGGTGAAATAGATCTCAGATCTCAAATATCTCAAATCTCAGATCTCAGATTGAGATTGCCGATTTCTTTAGGACGCTAATTTGAGATCTGAGATCTGAGATATCTGAGATCTGAGATCCTTTGATTGTTCTGTTCGTCCAACCAAGTCTTCAACGGTGCGAAGTAATCGATGATCGCCGTCGCGTCCATTTTGTCTTCACCAGTCATTGCCTTTAAAGCCTCGGGCCACGGCCTACTCAAACCCATCGCCAACATCGCGTGAAGTTTTTCCCCTGCCTTCTTGTTGCCATAAATTGAGCATTGATACAGCGGGCCGTTGAATCCCGCTTCACGACACAACGCACGGTGAAATTGAAACTGCAGTATTGCGGCGAGAAAATAACGCGCGTAGGGCGTGTTTGCCGGCACGTGATACTTCGCACCGGGATCGAAATCCTGTTCACTACGCGGCGCAGGCGCCGCTACACCCTGATATTTCTCACGTAGATCCCACCAAGCCTTGTTGTAATTCTCTGGTTTGATTTCTCCTGAAAACACCTTCCAACGCCACTGATCTACGAGATAACCAAAAGGTAGAAACGCAACCTTATCTAATGCCCGATTCAATAAGAACCCGATATCGGCGCTCTGCTCCGGGACTTTATCGATCAAACCAAGCTCTTTGAGATACGGTGGTGTAACAGACAAGGCTACTGTGTCTCCGATAGCTTCGTGAAAGGCATCGTTTGCACTATCTCTGAAGAGAAAAGGCTGACCAGCATAGGCCATCTGATAATAGTTGTGTCCCAGCTCGTGATGAACGACGCTAAAGTCCTCCTCATTGATGTTGACGCACATCTTCAAGCGCACATCCTTTTCATAGTCAAGGTCCCACGCACTGGCATGACAAACGACCTCATGATCGACCGGTTTTGCAAATAGCGAGCGCTCCCAAAAACTTGGCGGCAATTGCTCAAAACCGAGTGACGTAAAGAAGCCTTCGCCATAACGCACCATCTGTTTCGCGTCGGTGTTGCGCGCCTTCAATGTCTTCGTCAGGTCGTAGCCGCGATCACTGGTTGCTGGCGCTAGAATTGGATAGATGTTGGACCAGGTTTGGGCCCACATGTTCCCAAGCAGGTGTGCCGGGATTGGTTTGTCTGCAGGAACAATGTCCTTGCCATACTTCTCCGAGAGTTTGCGCCGCGTGTAGGTGTAGAGTGAATCGTAGAGTGGTTTTACCTGCTGCCAGAGACGTTCCATTTCGGCACCAAACGCATCAGGCTCCATATCGTACTTTGAACGCCACATGGCACCGGTATCGTTGAAACCCATCTCCTTAGCGCCCTTGTTGCTTAGTTCCACGAAGCGTACATAGTCTTTGCGAATCGGTACCGCGATCTGGTGCCAACCCAGCCATGCCTTTTTCAGTTCTTCGGGATCCCGGCTGTTGCTGATGATGTCTTCGAGATCCGGAAGACTTAGACACTTACCTTTGTCGCCCTCAGGACAGTACTTAGCTTTACCGTAATCACCTTCCATCGAGGCTGCGATCTTCGTTAACTCATCGCGCTCCTTCGCATCCTTCGGTGCAGGTAAGGTCAAAGACAATTTCAGCAGCTTTATCTTTCGTTGTAGTTCGAGCGGCAGATCCACGCCGTCAAAGCGTTTTGACTGCTCGGCAAACTCCGTTGTGGCGGCGATGAGATCCTTGTTGGCGTCAGCCGCCAGCGCTTCGGTGTCGTCCGTGATGTAGGTGCTCTTTACCCAATCAGCTCGGCCCGATTTGATGCTGAGCTCCATGAGTCGCTTCTCTACATCACCCATGAACTTCTCGGCTTCTGCCGGCGTGGCATTGCCTCCAGACGAGTTCGGCGCGTTAGTACATGAAGACATAATTGCCAGTCCTACGCTCAAAAGAAAAAACCCGCCCAGGGACAGCTGGCGAGCCTGACTTGTGAAGTTCACCTGTAACCTCCAGAGTAAGCATGTTGTATAGCGGGGATTGGGGAAACGCAACTATAACCATGAATCGCGAGCGGTTCAATCGAGAACAAGCCACAGATCTTCACGGATTGACACGGATAAGAAATGAAACTCAGCTGAGGAAAAAGAACAAGTAAGAAAGGACGCCTCCTTGGAGTGCGGGGACTTGTCACCGCTTTGTTACAGGGCGCTGTAGATGCTGAGATTCGCTGTAACAAAGCGGTGACAAGTCACCGCACTCCAAGGAGGCGTCCTTTCTTACTTGTTCTATCACCGACTCTCGCGCCCGAGGCCCAACGTGTGTTATCAAACGACCAAAGAGAAAACACATGAAAACAATCGTCCTGCTATCCGCCTTGTTGCTCTCGCTAATCTGTCCCAAACTCACCGATTCAAAGAACCATCCTTCATCACTTAAAGCCGAGGATGACTTTACGCTTGTCAAAGTTACTGAGGGCGTGTATGCCGCGCTTGCTAAGTCCGGTGGACTCGCATCTGGAAACGCCGGCTTTGTTGTCGGCGATGAGGGAGTGTTAGTTGTCGATACGTTCTTCACGCCCACCGCTGCTGAAGAATTGATCGAGACAATTGGCGCTGAGACAAAACAACCGGTCAAATATGCCATGAACACGCATTACCATTTAGACCACACTGGCGGAAATCAGATATTTGCCGCTCGCTCAATCCCGATTATCGGCCACGATAACCTGATTGTGTGGCAGACCACGAAGAATCGTCGCTTTCTTCCGCTCCCAGAAGACTTGCAAAAGAGACGAGCAGACACAGCAAGGTCACTAAGCGAAACGCCTGCAGATCAGGCCGACAAGCGCGCGCAACTCGAGCGACAACTACGCCGCACAGACGCGATGTTGACCATCAAGTTGACGAACCCGACTGTGACCTTTGGGACTGGAACGCTTCATTTGCACCTGGGTCAACGTGAAGTCGAGCTTTTTACTTTGCCCGGGCATACAGGCGGCGACATCCTGGCGTATGTGCCTGACGCTAACGTCGTGTTCACCGGCGACATGGGCTGGCGCAAAACCTTGCCCAACCTAGTCGACGCAACTGTGACCGATTGGATTCCCTCGTTGGACACACTTCTGAAAAAGTATCCAAGCGCAAAATTTGTTCCTGGGCATGGCGAGGTTGCTACTGCGGACGATGTGCGAGAGTTTCGAGATTATCTCGACGATTTGCGCACACGCGTAAAGCAAGCGATTGCCGACGGATTAACATTGGATCAGGCAAAACAGCAGTTAAAGCTGCCGGAGAAATACAAGACATTCGCCTTTCAAAACTTCGCGACTCCGAACGTTGAGGATATGTTTAAGGAACTGGCGGGAACAAAGGGAAAGTGAAAAGTTGAAGATTGCAGATTTCAGATTGCAGATTTGGTCTTGGGACCCAGGCCTTTTGCCTTCGGTTAATCTGCCCGCCAACTAACCAAAGGCCAAAGTCCAAATCTGCAATCTACAATCTGCAATCTGCAATAGACGGGAGATCCTAAATTGAATAATCCACTCTTAATTCTCGGCATCGCTGGCAGTCTACGCGACGGTTCATTTAATCGAGCAGCACTGCGAGCAGCCCAGACTTTGGTGCCCGAAGGCGCAACGATAGAAACTTTCGATATCAAAGGTTTGCCGGGATTCAGCCAGGACGATGAAACAAATCCACCGGCTCAAGTAGTCGAACTCAAACAACGTATCCGAGCAGCTGACGCAATTCTTTTCGTCACGCCTGAATACAACTACTCGATACCTGGCGTCTTAAAGAATGCGATCGATTGGGCGTCGCGGCCGTATGGTGATAGCGCCTGGACCAAAAAGCCCGTCGCAGTAATGGGTGCTTCAGTGGGAACCCTCGGAACCGCGCGTGCGCAGTACCACCTACGACAAACGTTTGTATTTTTGAACATGTACGCCGTAAACCAACCGGAAGTAATGATTGCTCATGCGCACAAACACTTTGATGCGCAAGGAAACTTAACGGATGAAGTTGCGAAGAAACTGATCAGCCAGCTGTTGGCGGAGTTGGTGAGGCTGACGAAGCAATTGGCGAAATAACTCGGTATGGTCTACAACGGTGCAATTGGTTCGCACCCCGGCAGATCGCGGTAGGACTGCCGATTGCTCGACAGCCCCCGCACAGATCCCGGCGTGCAGTTTTCCCGCACCGGGCTCTTCGTGAATACTCGCTTCCGCAGCAAGGCTCAGCAACGTGCTCGTTTCAAACATGAT
>DASYRR010000272.1:0-7994 GCA_036004125.1 Pyrinomonadaceae bacterium
GACCTGTCACCGCTTTGGTACAGCAAATCCATCTACGCCGCCCGGTACCAAAGCGGTGACAGGTCCCCGCACTCCAAGGAGGCGCCCTTTTCTTACTTGTCCTATCTGAAGAGGACAGCGAATGGAATTAACTGGAAGATCAATCATCGGCTTCAAGCGAGGTGCAGCTGGCGACTCAACATTGCACGGCTTCAATCCTGCGACGGGCGAAACGTTGCAGCCTGCTTATTGCTACGCTACAGCTTCTGAGGTTGACGAGACCGCCCAACTCGCAAGCAACGCATTCGCCTCGTATTCCCTGACTACTGGAGCACAGCGCGCTAAATTCCTCCGGAAGATCGCCGCGAACATCGAAGCGCTTGGTGACAGTTTGATTTCACGCGCGACTCAGGAAACCGGCTTACCTGAAGGACGTATCAGGACGGAGACTGGTCGCACCTGCAATCAACTCCGACTCTTCGCCGATCTTGTTGAAGAAGGATCGTGGGTAGATGCGCGAATCGATCATGCCGATCCGAATCGAACGCCAATCCCGAAGCCGGATGTACGATCGATGTTGCGACCTCTCGGCCCGGTAGTGGTTTTTGGCGCCAGCAACTTTCCGCTGGCCTTCTCCGTAGCGGGTGGCGATACGGCTTCAGCGTTGGCTGCCGGCAATCCAGTCATTGTCAAAGCACATCATGCTCATCCAGGTACGTCAGAGTTAGTTGGCCTGGCGGTCTCAAATGCGGTTCGTGAATGTGAACTAGACGAAGGAGTCTTCTCGTTAATCTACGGATCGGGAAGCGAAGTCGGGACCGCGTTGGTCAAACATCCGGAGATCAAAGCAGGGGGTTTTACTGGTTCCCGTTCCGGTGGACGCGCTTTGTTCGATGCGGCTTCTTCACGACTAGAACCGATCCCGTTCTACGCCGAGATGAGCAGCGTAAATCCGGTTGTCATACTTCCCGCCGCCCTGAACACGAGAGCGGAGCAGATCGCGACTGGCTTGCATGGATCAGTGACGTTAGGCGCTGGCCAGTTTTGTACGAACCCTGGCCTGGTGTTTCTACCTGACAGCACTGATGCAGAGGGATTTGTTGCCCGGCTTGCTGAGCTGCTGGGAGAGACACCTGAACAGACAATGCTAACGCCGGCGATTAGATCTAGTTACCAGGCAGGCGTTTCAACGCGGCTCGGTCAAACTGGAGTCGCGACAGTCACTCAAAGAGTTGCAGAAGCCGAATATGCGGTGAGTCCGGCGCTATTCAGAATCGACGCACTGGGTTATCTCACAAACGTCAAACTGAGTGAGGAAATATTTGGGCCAACCACACTGGTCGTCACCTACACGGATATTCAGCAGTTACTTGAGTTGGCCCGCTCTCTCGAAGGACAGTTGACCGCAACGATTCACGGCACCAGCGAAGAGTTGTCCACGAATTCGGAACTGGTCGATATTCTGCAAACGAAAGCCGGTCGACTCTTATTCAACGGCTTTCCCACCGGAGTCGAAGTCTGCCACGCAATGGTTCACGGCGGCCCTTACCCCGCCACGTCTGATGGACGGTCAACGTCCGTAGGAACCCGCGCGATCTTTCGCTTCACACGTCAAGTTTGTTTTCAGAGTTTTCCAGACACGGCGTTGCCTGATGAATTGAAGGAAGCGAATCCGTTAGGAATTTGGAGATTGGTGGACGGGACCTTGTCAAAGTAACCCTTTAGTAGAGCTCATAGCTGCAACACGAACCACAGTGCTGGGACCGCAGGCGTCCTCGCCTGCTTGTTGAGCTAAAGGCTAGTTGAAATATTTTAGCCCCTTGAATTCTTCATGCTTGCGTGAGGTAAACCAAGCAGGCGAGGACGCCTGCGGTCCCAGCACCAGCGTTCGTGATGCCTCGATCGGGTTACTAAAGGGGATCTTGATTACTTGCAGCCCGACAAACGAAATGCGCCGATGCGGCTGGAGTAGTACGTTGCACCCTTCTTGAGATAATCACCCACATACCAGATAGTGCAATCGTCAGAAGGATCAATTGCGGTTTGTGTGTAGTCTTCCCAACGCATACCGTTCTGAACGTCCTCGCCTTGGGCCAATATCGTTTCGTGTAGTGTCAATTGACCTTTCGGATCGTTTGCGAGTCGAGCCGCAAAGCGTTGACCAGGAAAATTTGGATTGCCGCCAAATGAATAGCCAATACCGATGTTGCCATTGCGATCCATAGCGGGACTGGCCATCCAACGATAAAACTTGTCCGGCGCATAAGTACCTTGCTGATACAACTGCGGTTCACGATTCTTCCCAAGCCGAAATTCATACCAACGAACGCCACCACCGCCTGCAGAGGTATTAACGGAATGAACCGCAACGATGGACTCTTTACCTTTCACTTTTCTGTAAACCAACCGCGCCATGATTTTGTCACCTTGCGCGTCTAATCTTCGATCAATGCCCGGTTGGGGCACGCAATCAGTTAATTGTCCACCGCAGAGGTATTGATAAGGAGCCACGGCAATTTGAAATGGACCCTCGATTTTCGTGTTTGCAGGGTTTTTCCAATCGACGTGAAACTTCCAGTAGAACACCTTGTCGTCTTCGAGGATGCCTTTTAGTTGTGCGCCGCCGGCGGCCATCATGATGTTTGGTGCGCCGGCTGGCGGTACACCGTATCCGTCAATGTCCGCATTGTTGAGAAAGTTGACGCCGTCGATCACAAAGCACTGTTCACTTGCAGGTAAACCCTTGAGCATCTTTTCTCTCTCAACCACGCAAGCATGCTTTTGGATTATGTAGTCACTCGTGCTCGTCGGATTGTAGTAACCATCCGGCCAGACGGCGGGACGCGGATAGTCAGGAAAGAATGGACGCAGAAACTCGTAGCGGTAGTACTGACCCAGCGGATCAGAACTGGTGCTTACGGCATAGCACATTGAGTAAGGTCCCTGGCCGGCGGTTGCTGCGCCGGCGCGATTTGGATCTGCGGGGTTAGCTTGTGACGGAGGAACCAGTTGAACTGGAGAGCCGGGTTGATTTGCTTGACCGGGTGGGCTGACGGCGACTGGATCACCGGACGCGCCGGCCGCAGGCTGGTCAGGTCTTACTGGCCCACGCGCAAAGATTGGCATCACGATAAGCCAGCGGTTCGCTAATTGATCGTAGCGCACGACGGCATCGCCGTTGTTTCTGGCTTCACATTGACCACCGAATCCGGCAAACACAGCGCGGGTCACGACGGGTCCGTAGAGTATCTTACCTGTACTATCGAACCGTTTCCCTCTTTTGCTAAACATCGCCATGCGCGTATTCACGATTTGCACAATATGATCCGGACCAACGGCAAGTGTGTTATCGGATGGATTGCGTAGATTCGCGACACCCTGAGGTCCCTGGAACCCAAAACCAAGTCCGTCGAAACTCTCAACGATTCTCGCGGCTGGCTGGCTGCCTTGAGTCTTCTGTTCGACCGTAGCAGACGCTGGAGTGACAGGTGTCATCTGCGGTGTTGGAGTTGGCGTTGGACGCGGGGTTTGTTGTGCTTCGGCTTGAGCTGGTGCAAGGCTCTGGGGAGTCACGTCGAAATCACTCTTATCGACTTCAACGATCTCGCTGACCGATTCAAGCCGTCTTGAGACATCTTGTCTGACGGCAGATTGCACCATCGGTTGACTGGTATTTGGATTAGGAACTGTTGGATCTTCGTGACTTGCCTTGGTCAAGATCTGCCGCACGAAGAAAACAAAAACGATGCAACCAACAACAACCACAAAGACCTTAAGTGCTGTTATGCATCTCCGATTACCTTTAGTAGCTATCATCATGTTTAGCGAGAGGTTGTTACTGGGACCGCAGGCGTCCTCGCCTGCCGTCGTTGGTTATCAGTGCTTCGTGACAACAGAAAGGTCGTCGCCGCTCAATTAGTCTGAAAGCGTGGATGGCGACAACGCAGCAGGCGAGACGCCTGCGTTCCCAGCACCGCGGTCCGCACTTTTTTCCGGGTGCCACTAAAGGGTGGCGTTCAATTCCTCGCCGCGGTTGCCGAACTGGTGCTTTCTTTCTTAGGTTCGATCTTGTTCCACTCAGGAGGTTCCACGTTCAAGAGATGATGGACAAAGAAGTCAAAGCGTTTTCGTTCACCATATTCGCCACCCGGGCTGTGTCCCTGACCGGGTAATACAATCAGATCGAACGTCTTCTTCGCTTTGATCAACGCATTAACAACCTGCATCGTCGAAGCAGGATCGACATTCTGATCCAGCTCACCTACGGAAAGCAGTAATTCGCCCTGAAGCCTGTGTGCGTTGTCCACGTTTGATGAGGCGGCGTATTCCGTTCCCAGCGGCCAGCCCATCCACTGTTCGTTCCACCAGATCTTGTCCATACGATTGTCGTGGCAGCCACACGATGAAACGCATGCTTTGTAAAACTCTGGATGGAAGAGAAGTGCGCCGAGCGCATTTTGACCGCCCGCTGAATGCCCGTAGATACCCACACGAGTGATGTCGTAGTAGGGATACTTCGCAGCGATCGCTTTGTGCCAAAGAATCCGATCTGGAAAGCCGGCATCGCCAAGGTTTTTCCACGCCACATCGTGGAATGCTTTCGAGCGATTGGACGTTCCCATGCCATCAACCTGAACGACGATGAAACCCAGTTCAGCCTGTGCTTGCATCTGGGAATAGGTGCTAAACGACTTGGGGACAAACGAGTCCTGGGGACCCGCATAGATGTATTCTATTACCGGATACGTCTTCGACGGATCGAAATTGGTTGGCCGAATGATGATGCCCCAAATGTCTGTCTTTCCATCCCTGGCGGCGGAAGTGAACACCTCCGGTGCACGCCAACCCGCTTTGATCAAGTCCTGAATATCAGCTCTCTCAATTTCCTGGATGACCTTTCCATCAACTGTGCTGCGCAGCTGTGAAACGGGAGGAAGATCGATGCGCGACCAGGTATCGACGTAGTATTTCATGTTGCTCGAGAATGCGACTGTATGGTTGGTATCGCCTTCGGTGAGCGGCGTCAGGCCGGTGCCGTCGAAGTTGATGCGATAGTAGTGATTGAAGTACGGATCCTTGCCCGGATACATTCCACTTGCGCGAAACCAGATCTGTCGTTTCTGTTCATCGACTTTCTCGACACCACGTACGACCCATTTTCCTTTCGTGATTTGATTCTTCACTTGACCCGTTTCCGGATCGATCAGATACAGATGATTCCAGCCATCACGCTCCGACATCCAGATGATCTCCTTTCCATCCTGAATGTCGTTGCGGTATTTCTTGCCTGAATAACAGAAGAACGTCTTTGCTTCCTCAGTGATGAGCGCCCGCGCCTTTCCAGTCGTAGCGTTAACTTCAACCACGCGAAAAACCTGATGCCCACGCTGGTTGTATTCAAACGTAAACGCGCGACTATCTTTCCGCCAGACAGGATTTGCGATTTCGTAAGCGTTTGGAAACAGACTGTTGTCGACAACGATCTGTTGTCTCGAGCCCAAGAGAAAAAGCACGGGCTGCTCGATGTCGAGCGTATCGCCGGGCTTTGCGTACTCAAGTGTCGTGTACTTTGGTTGCTGCTGATCGGTTGGCGATGATTGAACGTACTGAATCTTTCGGTGGTAGCCAGGACGAACTCTGTACGCCGCGATCGCTTTTGAATCTGGAGACCAGGCAATAGTACCGAACGCGTAGAAGTTGTTCTCGGAACCGTCCCAACTAAGGGCAAACTCTTCTTTCTTATCTTTCGAGCGAATCACCAGGTTGTAATTCTTGATGTGGGCTTCCCACAAACCGTTTGGCGATGATTTCGGCTGGTCGGTTACTCGGTTCTGTTGTCCCATAACCAAACCCAGGCCACCACGCCGTTCAACTTTCGCGCAAGCATAGTTTGTGAGGTCACAGCGCCAGGTGTTATCCGCGACGTTGAATTGAATCGCGCTCGCATTGTTTTGGAATGTAAAGGTCGAAAACGGCAGATCGAGTGGCTTGTAGGTTTCACCTACTGCAGCGGAAAGAGAAGCGGCTAGTTTGTCATGGTCGAAGAGGCGAGTTTTTGCCAGCGTCTCGGCATCAAATTGCATAAACTCATCTCCGCCACGACTCGAACGCCGGTACCAAAACCTGTTCGTCCCTTCAATCCACGTCGCCCGACCTGCGACATTTACCACGGCGGCTTCGAATTGCTTACGAAGATTCTGAGCGCGTTCATAATCGGCGAGCGTGCCTTGAGCGGAAGCGGACAGTGCGAACAGTGTAATCGTTACGAATAAAGCCGCGGTGCGAAGTAGCAGTTTTTTGGTCATGATTGGATCTCCAGCTGTCATGATCGTTTGCGATTGTCAAATCAGGGAACTGCCTGAAGCGTGGTTGATAGAAGCCAGTTTGTAATTGCTATTGACAGTGAGCGCTAGAGTCTAAGGTGGTTAATCGATTATCGCAACAGATTTGCACAAAAAATACACCGAGCGCATCGCGTTTGTCCCCTTCAAACTCACGCGCGCGCTCGGTGTCGCGCAAGCCTCTTTCTTGCAGGAGAGAAAGGCCGGCGCGATTCGGTGGACGTTGGTCAGTTACTCTTGCGCCAATCGCCCAGAACAGATATCGATCAAATCGCGGATTTGTGTTTTGTGTAGATAGAAGTTTGCTCCTGATTCGAGACAAACTTCCTGGAGAACCACGGAAGGATCTGATGTGAATATAATGATTTCAGCTCGAGGAGCTCTTTTGCGAATCTCCCTGAGGACTTGAATGCCTTCTCGATGGGGCATCGAGATGTCTAGTACAACTACATCGGGCTCAAGTGTCTTGACTGATTCTGCAGCTTCAAGATTGCCGGCTGCCATTCCCACCAATGTAAGACCCTCGATTAGTGAAAGAGCTGTTTTTAGTTGTTGCCGTATTGTCTCAGAATCGTCGGCTATGAAAATCTTTAATTCTCTCAATCCACCCACTTCCTTTTGCACAAAACCAAAACCGCAAAGAGTGTGTCCCCAGAACGGTTTTCTGGCTATCAAGCTAAATATGATTCTGCTGTAGGTGAATGGCCTGTGAGGTTGTAGGTGTTTGCCCTACAAAAGCGGTTGGTGATGGGGGCTGATTAAAGAAATCATTGATCATTATTGGTCATGACCAATGATTCGTTCCTACGGCCGCAGCGCTTCTGCTAATTTCTGCTTGAGCCGTTGAATTGCTGCGTCGGTTGTAACGAGCATTGCTTGAGTACGGACGCGATCTTGTCGTAACAAGTCCAGTTGAGATTGAAGCCTCACTTTTTCACTGGCCAATCGCTTTCTAACTTCCTCACGAGCGTCCTCAGGATGAACTGATCCCACGCCCGCCATCGTCCGCTCAATGGCCTCGGGTCGTAGCTGCTGATTGATCTGATCCATTCGTGCCTGAAGTGGGGCTTCCTTCTCTGCTATCTCGAGCAAGTGGAGCTGCAAAGTTTCGCCACGTTGTTCTTCCTTTTCCAGTTGTTCCTGAATTGTGGTGGCCAGTCGATCTTTTTCAAGTTCAGCGACTCTTCTCTTCAAACGTTGAACTTCGCCGCCCAGCTGCTGCACGTTCTTGCGAAGTTGCTCACTTTCTGGACAGGGCGGCGGAGTGTTGACTGTTTTCTTCGCCGACTCATGTAGAGGATCTTTCGCCTCCGGTTGTTGAGCTGCACGCTGAGTGTTTGGAGGGGTGATTAAGAAAGCCACTAGAGTGGCAATCATTGGAATGAGTGAAAGCCCACGCCCGACGGTCCATCGAGTGTTTGTGAAGTCTTTCATTGCTTAGCACCTCCGTGGAATCGATGAATCCTGCACAGATTAAACTACAGAGCAACAGATTCGTTCCGAAAATGGTAGATCACAAGTGCGGACTTGAGCCGGCAGAATCTCAGACTTGGGTCAAGGCGCAGATCGAACCGAAACAAAAAAATAGAACAAAGGGGCGCCTCCTTGGAGTGCGGGGACTTGTCACCGCTTTGGTAAAGCGAACCAAGGATAACGCGCCCTGTACCAAAGCGG
>DASYRR010000273.1:0-10506 GCA_036004125.1 Pyrinomonadaceae bacterium
CCTGCCCCGGCCTCCTGCCCTGCTTCCCGCTCCTGCCATCTGTCCTTTAGAATCCCTCTATGCGCGTTAGAGGTCGCCGCCGCAAATCAGTCGCCTTCTTTATTACGCTGAGTGCGTGTCTCGTTGCGTTGGCGATTGCCCTGAATGTGGGTTGGATCCTGCTGAACTGGCGCGAAGTCGCGCTCCTGGTCTTCGGAATAATCTTTTTCCTCGCAATAATCTTCGGACTGGTTATTAACACGACGTTCCTCATTCGGGAAATTCGCCGTAACGAACAACACGACGCCTTCATTAATGCCGTTACTCATGAGCTCAAGACTCCCCTTGCATCGATTCGTCTTTATCTCGAAACGCTCAAGACTCGTGAGGTTGATGAAACGCAACGCGCAGAGTTTTACGACATCATGCTTGCCGATAGTGACCGTCTGTTAAGAACTGTAGAGCAGGTTCTGCGAGCGGGCAGAACCGGCCTGCGGCGTCGGCGAATCGCAAATTCAGTCATCAATGTGGGTGACATCGTTCGTGAATCCCTCGAAATCACACGAGTGCGTTACGGTCTTACGGATACCCACCTCAGGTATTTCGAATCTCCCGAAGCGAGCAGTGCCAAAGTGTCAGGTGATGTCGACGAGCTTCGCGCGGCCTTTTCAAATCTACTGGACAATGCGGTGAAATATTCGGATGACGATGTGCGCGTGTCTGTTTCGATTTCAGCCGTAGATGAAAAGCGTGTCGCTGTTAGAGTGAGCGACAAAGGCATTGGGATTCCAAGCGCACAATTGAAGCGGATCTTCAAACGATTTTATCGCGTTCCCGGAAAGTTTATGGCTCGCGTTAAGGGTACGGGACTCGGATTATTCATAGTTCAGTCCGTCGTCAGCAAACACGGCGGTCGCGTGTTTGCCGAAAGCGCCGGGTTGGGCCACGGCAGTACTTTTACAATTCAACTACCAAGGGTGTGATGAGAAAATGAGTGCAGTACTCGTCGTTGAAGACGAAAAGCATCTTGCTGATGGATTGCGTTACAACCTCGAGGCTGAAGGTTACAGTGTGGACACTGTAAACGATGCCGAGGGTGCGCTCGCAATACTGGAAGAGCGTCCACGGGAGTATGACGTTATAGTGCTGGATGTAATGTTACCGGGTATGAATGGGTTCACTTTCGCGAAGACCTTACGCTCACAAGGTCAGTTTGTACCGATCCTCATGTTGACGGCGCGTGGTCAGGCGGAGGATGTACTTAGTGGCTTTGAAGCGGGAGCTGATGATTACCTACCAAAGCCTTTTGACTTATCAGTTTTAATTGCGCGTATCCACGCGCTATTGCGACGTCGAGAGTGGTTTGGAAAAGATAATCGCTCGTGGTCAGTCGGTTCAAATGGTGAGGTTCAGACACGAAGCAGCGTATTTGAATTTGCCGGCCGAAAGATCGACTTTGAAGCGCTGGAGCTCTACTCAGGCTCTCAAACGGTTCAACTGACACTGATGGAAGCGGAACTCTTGCGGTATCTGATTGATCATGACGGCAGAATAGTTTCGCGGAATTCAATTTTGGAAGAGGTTTGGGGACTGCGCGAAGATACTGACACTCGCGCGATCGACAACTTCATTGTTCGTTTGCGCAAGTACATTGAAGACGAGCCGGGGCGACCGCGACACCTACTCACGGTTAGAGGCGTGGGCTACAAGTTTGTTTCGAAAGCCGCTGATTAGGGCGCGAAGTCAATACCACAACGCGGTAGCCTGTGGCTCTCAGTAATGGCTGTCGCTCAACATTGTGCAAGCCACACGCTACCGCGTTGTGGTACTGACTGCATCAGGTTAGCTGGTTGCCACGACGATGGATGCCCGGACACCTAGTAAGTCAGAAAAGTCCTTGGAATACATCGCGTCGACTTTCCGGACCCGCCCGATCTTATCAACGAGTTCTTCGTTTGAAATAAAACCGTTTTCGGTGTGGGCAATCGCCCAGGCCGGAATATGTGAGGCAGTCCTTAACAAGTCTTCCACAAAACCCAAATACTGTTGCTTGCTTTGAACGCGCGAACCCAGTTTTGCTCCTCGTTCCCTTTCCAAATCCACCCAGAAGTCATCACTACCGCGTAACCATTCCTCTCGCCAACTTATGAGCGGATCTTGGGCATTGGAGGTTTGAGTAACGGGAATCGGAAGCCTGAGGAACAACAAATCGGTGTGCTGCCGCTCAGCGATGAAGTCCCGCACGTCCTGGTTAGTACTTTTGTTGCGAAGAGTGTTGTCGTGCTGCAAAGGAAGGCAATCAAGCATTAGGCGAAATGTTTTGGCTAACGACAATGGCTCGCGTAGTGAGCGGGTCTGGTCATTAAACGATAGCACGTAATCACCAACCATCATCCCGGCCGTTAGGGCCAGAGCTCTCTTGAACGGTTCGAGATGTTCCGCGTTGAAACGAATATTGTCGAACCACCACGCATCGGCTTCGTTGAACCACTTCTGCAGTGTGGGGTTATCGAGCTTCTCGCGAGGCATGTAAGCGTCTTCCACCAGGGCTTCCACATCTTCTTCACTCAGCCGTTCACCATCGTTCTCGATTAGCGCCAATGCTTTCGTATGCGACCAGATCATCGGATCATTTGCCGCTACCCTGACTTTCCAGTGCTTGAGGCGCAGCGCCATGTCTGGTTCGCCGGTAAATGGAAGCGCCACGGACGAAAACTTCAAGCGTCGCAGAACGCCCAATTCAAAACTCAGCCAACCATTTGCGAAATGCATAGTCTTTGGTCTCTACCTCATGAATGAGGAGAACAGGTTCCATTTTTCGGTTTTCTGAGGCTCAGCAGTTGGGGACAATTCGTTTTCCCCTTTAGCATACGATTCGAGCTCCGGCAGGTAGTCGAGAGATAGAAACGCAGTCACCACCGCCGGGTCAAACTCGATTCCCGCCCGGTCTGTGATCTGTTGTCTGGCTTTGTCACTTGTCATTGCCGGACGAAACGGACGTACATCTGTAAGCGCTGCGTAAGAGTCTGCCAACCGCAGAATTCTGGCCGCCAGAGGTATCTCCTCGCGTCTCAAAGCGTCAGGATAACCTTGCCCATTCCACCATTCATGATGCCAGCGTACGAGCAGCTGTGCTGCCCGATCGGCTCCAACACGAGAAGCCTCACGTTCACCGATCACCGGGTGACGCGACAGGTCAATCCGATCTTCATCGGTTAGGGAACCAGCGCTCTGAACGTAATCGCGTTCCATCGCCACTTCTCCGAGGTCGTGCAAGAGGGCAGCAACCTTGAGTGACCCTCGATCATGCCGGGCCAGATGAAACAGTTTGGCGAGTTCGTCCGCGATTGTGGCAATCCTCGTGGCGTGAGGGTTGTCATATCGTTCAAAGCGATCGGCTGTGTTCGCTAGCTGCACGAAAGCCTCGGCAGCAGCCTTGTCAATCAACTCAGTACTTTGAGTAGTGGTCATTGTTGTGTGGCGAGAGACGCCTCATTTCACCACAGGAGCTTCGAGCGCCGCAAATGCTCATGGGCTTAACGATGCTCGGTGGTGCCCTATTTACATTTCTTCTCTGCGCAAACTCTGCGTCCACTGCGTCTCCTCGGTTAAAAGCGGGCGAAATCATTTACCGCAAAGACGCAGAGGACGCAGAGTTTGCGCGGAGAGTTCAAACTAGGCACCACCCGATGTTTTAATCAAACGCCTCTTATCCAAGTCAGTTGCCCGTATGCTACGACAGAGATTTTAGTAGCTCGCGAGCCTTGCGGTTATTGTTATCGACGGCGACCGCGCGTTCTGCCTCACCTTTGGCACGGACCAGGAGTCCTAAATCCCGGTAAAGTTCCGCCAACATGAGACGGTACTCAGCATTGTTTGGCTCAAGTTTGATGGCTGCTTGTAGTTCAGTTTCTGCAAGCCGGCGCGTGTTTTCAGCGAGCGCTAGCGCGCGACCGTAGTATGCGCGAAATCGGGGTTCGTTCGGGTTGGCGCGCGCGGCTGAGGCGAGAAGTCCAAGCGCAACATTGCGCTGACCCAATTCGAGCGCGGCGAAGCCTTCTTTGAAATGAAGCTCAGCGCGTTGAGTATATGACAAATGCGAATCCTCAACGTCTCCAGCCGAAGTGTCGCCTCTAGTCTGATCTCTCGACGTAGCCCTGGGTGCCATCTGTGCCAACTTTGCCGCCCGTGCTTGAGCCTCCAGCTTAGAATCGTGCGTCGCTCGCATTCCCGGATCTTGCAAAACATCGTAAGCCTGAGTTATCCGTGCAAAGGCCGATTCGATTCGTGACAGAAGATTGGGCTCTGAATTTCTGAAGCGATCGGGGTGGTATTTACGGGCCAGATCGTAGTACGCATTTTTGAGCACTGTCGTTGTCGCATCCGACTCCACATCGAGAACTTCATAGTGTGACTTAGCCAGCGCCAGGCGATCGAGGAAGGAGTCGACAGTCTCAACAGTTGCGGAAGGTGGTGCTGCCTCAACTTTGGTAATCGGTTCTTGCCTGGTTGTTTTGACAGCGTGCTTTGGCAAATCTCGAAACGCACTCTTCCAACGTTCTCGTTCAATTAGTCCAACCAGCGAAAGCGAATAGATAACCCGTAGCGCGTCGAGTCCGGGCATTCCACTAATAGCGATTAGGTCGTTAAGCGGGGTTGGTGCATCAAGCCGGGAGAGAATGAAGACCTCAGAGGTCATTAAGTTGTCAATGTTTGGTGGCTCTGCAGCCGGTGAGAGCATTTCGGTGGGTTCGCGAAAGCGAGAACTGGTGAAGTCGAGCGGCAATCGCCGGGAACCTTCGAGAAGAAGATTCGAAGTTTCAACTTTGAAGTTCACTTCTTCCATTAGGTGTGAACGGTGGTCAAACTCCCAGCTTCCGACCGTCCAGGTAAGAACCAATCTAAGCACGTCAGAGACCTGCTTAACCTGCAGCTGTTCAGCCTGGCTTGCAGAGATGCGTTTCTCCGAAATCAGGAGCCGGGCAAGTTCGATATCTTTTGTATAGCGTCCGAGGTACAGCAGATCTTCTTCGGTTACTAGTTTGCTGGCCACGAGGTACTCGCCCAACCGTAGCATGCTTACATTGCTAGCCGCATAGATCAGGGATCCTGATTCAAAGTAAACAGCAACCTTGACCTTGTCGAGTTGAAGTTTTAGTCGTCCGGAAAGTTTCTTGTCTGAAAGTTCACGAATTAATTCGGCTACTGGGTTCTCGCTGAGTTGACCGTTCATTTCGCGGGATCATCATAACGCAGTCCGATAGAAAATTGCAGATTTCAGATTGCAGATAATTGCAGATTTCAGATTCCCTATTGATTAGGTAACCAGTCTTGATGCTCAGGACGGGCGAATCGGAAAGGCTTGGAAGTGCATGCAATCAATCTTCAATCTGCAATCTTCAATCTGCAATGACTTTGACAGTCGTGAACCTGAATCCTATATTGACTTCAAATAGACATTAAACAACCCCCTACCGAGAAAAGAGCTACCAACGCGGGTGAGATCTGATGGGTGAAGGAGTATTCGATACTGGTAATCCTTTCGAAGGTGCCACGGACGAGAGCACGCAAGGAAAGACTGAGGAGCAAAGCACGCACGAGCGGGTTGAAGTCCTCATTCATGAGCTGAGAAAACGAACCTCGGAGCTTGAAGAGGCCAACCGCGAGCTGCGACGCGTCTCGCATTATCGATCCTTGTTTCTGGCACGGATGTCACATGAATTACGGACCCCACTTACTTCGATACTCGGCTTCAGCGAGATTCTCCTTGATCACGAACAGCTGACGGAAACTCAACGACGTTTTTGTCAGAAGGTTCAAGACTCAGGTTTTCAACTGCAAGCCAGTTTGAATCAACTGGTGGATCTGTCGCGTATCGAAGCTGGTGAAACGGAAGTTTTTTTGCAGGAGCTCTCCTTTCGCGAAATCTTACGGGAATCATGCGCTGCGGTTTCGCGGATGGCTCAGAAGCAACAGGTGCAGGTTGATTATGAACTTGCACCGGAAATAACTACGATCGTTTCAGATCAGGGAAAACTTCGGCAGATCCTTTTTAACTTCGTAGCGTGGGCAGTCAGCCGTACTCCTTCGGGAGACAACGTCAAAATCTCAGTAACTCTGTTCGATCCAAACATACTTAACATACAGGTAGCAGATACTGGAGCCTTCATCGCCGAGCCCGCGCGCATTTTCGATCCCGACGACAATAAGACGTCGCGAGAACCGAATATTAATGAGTTGGGAATAATCATTGGGAGAAAGTTAGTCGAGCTGATGGAGGGTAGCGTGACGGTGAAGAACCGGGAATCAGTTGGTTTAGAATCAATCATTCAACTACCGGCGCGACCACTGAAGGGATAACAACGGAGGATGGAAGAGACGATTATTCGCGAGTGCACAACGATCGATGAACTGGACAACTGTGTGGCTTTGCAAAAAGAAGCGTTTGGTTTACCTGATTTGGAGATATCACCGCGCCGTCACCTGATTGTTTCCCGCCAGGCAGGTGGTTGGACGCTGGGTGCCTTCGTCGCTGACAGAATGGTAGGTTTTGTTCATCACCTCGTGGCCGTCACAAGTAATGATGAAATCTTTGGTTACTCCCACATGATGGCAGTGGCAAAGGACTATCAGAACAAAGGAGTAGGTGCTCGACTGAAGTGGGCACAACGCGAACGGGCAATAGCTGAGGGTCGAAGGTACATAAAGTGGACCTGGGATCCAATGCAAGCGCGCAACGCACACTTCAATCTCAATCGACTTGGAGTCACAGTTGATACTTTTGGCGACAATTTCTACGGCACTGACTACAACGCAGATCCAGCACAGTCGATCGATAAGCGGCCGGGTCTGCAAAGCGATCGCCTGTTTGGAGACTGGCATTTGACCTCCCCACGAGTAGAGGCGCTTTCGCGCGGCGACATGTTTAAGACCAACGCAAAACCAGTCGCGGCGATTGGAATCCCTGACCAATGGTCTTTGCTTATTCGGAGCAATGTTGAAAAGGCTCGAGCCGAGCAACAACGGGTTCGGACTGAATTCAAGGTCGCATTCAAAAATGGCCTCGTTTGCGCCGGTTTTGAGCGTGGTGAGGAGCAATCGAGCTATTTGCTGTTCGAGCGAAATGAGGTGTGATTAAGCGCTATGGCTTTCGCAAGATTCGATCGCTATGTAGATCGTCATTCGCGCGCCTTTACCGAGCGGCTACAGACCCTCTGCCGGATGCCGTCGGTTGCCGCACGCGGGACTGGCATGCGCGCGATTGCGGAAGCCGTCGAACAGTCGATGCAGCGTGTGGGAATTGGCACACGCACGTTCAGGATGGGTAGCGGCTATCCGATCATTTACGGCGAATGTGGTAGCGGTCCAAAGAGTTTCGTCGTCTACGGACACTACGATGTGCAACCAGTAGGACACTTGAATGAATGGTCGTTTGGACCGTTTGCCGCCACTATTCAGGATGGAAAGCTTTATGCACGGGGCGCTGCTAACAGCAAAGCCGATCTAGTTGCGCGTCTTGCTGCTGTTGAGGCGTATCAAAAGACATTTGGCAAGTTGCCAGTATCACTGCGTTTTATTGTTGAGGGTGAAGACGGTTTGGGAAGCCCAAGCCTTTATCGCTTCACGAATGAACATGCTGAACTGCTGGAGGCTGACGGATGTTTATGGGATGAAGGTTATCGCGACACGCGAGAAATACCTGTTGTAAGTTTGGGGTTCAAGGGCATCACGTTTCTGGAATTGCGCTCTTATGGAGCGCGATCGGACTTGCATTCAAAGTGGGGAACGATTGTTCCGAATCCTGCCTGGCGTTTAGTTCAGGCCCTGGCCACAATAACTTCGCCAAAGGGTGTGATCACGATTGACGGGTTTTCATCTCACATCGCCCCAATCAGTGAAGAAGATGCCGAGGTGTTGAGAACAATCGAGCTCGATGAAGTCGGACTGAAGCGAGAATTTCGAATCGCTGGCTGGGTGAGATCGATGAAAGGGCAAACGCTCGTCAAGGAGCACATCTTTGGTGCGACTTGTACGATCTGTGGCATACAAACCGGCCACACTGACGCAGGTGCGAAGACAGTGTTGCCAAGTTCGGCGATGGCGAGACTCGACTTCCGTCTTGTGCCTGATCTCACGGGAAAGATTGTGACTGAGTTACTCCGTGAGCATCTGGATGTGCGCGGCTTCAAAGACATCGAAATCATCGAATTAGGCAGCGCGCCCCTCGCGAAGTCGTCAGCCAAATCGACCGTAGCAAGAGCAGTAATAAGCGCTTCTAAAGAAGTCTACGATATTCAGCCCCTGATTTATCCGATGGATCCCTCGAGTGGTCCAGTTGGTGCAGTGTGTGGAGTGCGACAACCGTCAACACCGGTCGCTTCATTTGGGACTAGTTACTCGGGATCAAACCCGCACGGTCCGGATGAAAACATTCGCCTTGATGATTTTCTTCTGAGCATCAAACTGATTGGTCGAGTGATTCATAAACTGGCCGAAGGAAAAACCAAGTCGGGTTCACAAAACTCGCTGAGTGATAGCGACAGTAGACCAACGGCTCCGCTTCCAAAGCTAAAGAGCTGAGAAAGGAAGGAATAACGTTTGGCTGTCGCCAAGTCACCTGCAATACAGATCGAGAAGCTAAGGAACGAGATTCGCCGTCACGAAGAACTATACTATGTTCAAGACTCTCCAGAAATTTCGGACCGTGATTACGATCAACTGCTTGAGAAACTTCACACGCTGGAGCAGGCACATCCTGAACTCATAACGCCTGACAGTCCGACCCAACGCGTCGGCGGCCGACCAGCTGAGGGTTTCCCCGAAGTCGTGCATCGCCGGCCCATGCTGTCACTCGACAACAGTTACAACATCGATGAGCTGCGAGCGTTTGATGAGCGTTGTCGCAAGCTCGCGGACGGCCGCACGCTGGATTATGTTGCTGAATTGAAAATCGACGGGCTTTCGTTATCGCTTCAGTATGAAGGGAACGTTTTGACTCGGGGTGTCACGCGCGGAGATGGGCGGATCGGCGAAGAGGTTACCCAGAATGCACGGACGATCCGCAGTGTGCCGTTACGTCTGAAGGCTGAGGCAAAGGGAATCGAAGGCGACGTGGAAGTGCGCGGTGAGGTTTTCATTCCACTTGATGTCTTTCGGAAGACCAATGCCGAACGCGAAGAACAAGGTGAACCCCGTTTTGCAAATCCTCGTAACGCTGCGGCTGGGGCTATTCGACAGTTAGACTCGCGACTGGTAGCGCGCCGCAAATTGGACATGTTTGCCTACGACCTGCTGGTCAGTGGTCGTAAACTGTTTGCCACGCATTGGGAATCATTGAATTGGCTCGAACTTGCGGGGTTTCGTGTGAATCCACATCGCGAGCTTTGTAAGTCGATTGCGGAGGTTATCGACTTTGCCAATGAGAAGGAGAAACTCCGCGACGAACTTGGATACGAGATCGATGGTCTGGTCGTAAAGGTGAATTCGACTGCGTTGCAGGACGATTTTGGCGCTACTCACAAAGCCCCTCGCTGGGCGATAGCCTACAAGTATCCGGCGCGTCAGGCTTCCACTCAGGTCCTATCGATCGCCGTTCAAGTAGGACGCACGGGCGCACTTACGCCTGTCGCAAATCTGGAGCCTGTGCTTCTGGCTGGCACGACGGTGTCGCGAGCCACTCTCCATAACGAGGATGAGATCGAACGACTCGGTCTTAAGATTGGCGACTGGGTAATGATCGAGAAGAGTGGCGAGATCATTCCAAAGGTCTTGAGCGTGATCAAAACAAAGCGCACTGGTAAGGAAAAGCCTTTCATACCACCCACGCATTGTCCGGTTTGTGGTAGCGAAATATCGAGACCTGAGGGAGAAGTCGTTTCACGTTGTGTGGCTACCGATGTTTGTCCGGCACAGGCAGTCGGACGACTACTGCACTTTGCGTCACGCCGCGCGATGCGCATTGAAGGACTTGGTGATGTACTCGCGATTCAGTTGGTCGAAGGTGAACTGGTTAAGGATGTGGGTGATTTGTATTCGCTCACACTTGACCAGGTTGCCAACCTGCCGCGGATGGCAAAAAAGTCGGCTACGAATCTGTTGGATCAAATTGCCGCGAGCAAATCGCGAGACCTGGCGAGTCTCATTTATGCCTTGGGCCTGCGGCACGTGGGCGAAAGAACGGCGGGCATCCTTGCACGGCATTTTGGTTCGCTGGAGGCCCTGTCAAAAGCTACTGCTGAAGAGTTGGATGACATTCCAGAGATTGGTTTGACGGTGGCCGAGAGCGTGCGTGGTTGGTTTGCCAGCGACGCCAATCGAGACCTTTGTGATAGGCTCCGAGCTGCTGGTGTAAAGACCGAACTCGAAAAGCAAAGTGACGCAGACCGAGACGAACGGTTTGCCGGCAAGCAGTTTGTACTTACTGGCAAGATGGAGAGTTTCACTCGTGATGAAGCTCGGGGGTTGATTGAGGCCCGGGGTGGTCGAGTTAATTCCTCGGTTAGTAAGAAGACGGACTACGTGATCGCC
>DASYRR010000274.1:0-6519 GCA_036004125.1 Pyrinomonadaceae bacterium
ACTGCCTTCGTCTACAAACCCCGCTGGTTTGTACTCTCACAAACGGACGGTCAGGAGTTTGAACTACCAACGCTTCCTACATGGAACGCCGAGACGGCACTGAAGAACCTCAACATAACGCAGGTCCCGTTCATCGACACAGACGGCAATTCACAAGGCTATGCCCGCGGCCGAGAGATCGCGATTAATCCTGTAGCTCAGATGCCGCACAAGACATTTTTCCATGAAACGGCCCATTGCGATCTTGGGCATACGACGGAAATGGATTTTAACGACACAGCGCGCACTCCCAGGAACCTCCGCGAAGTGGAAGCCGAGTCCGTTGCACTACTTTGCTGTGAAGCGTTGAATCTCGACGGAGCCACCTACTGCCGCGGATACATCCAGAACTGGCTCAACGGTGACTCCATTCCGGAAGCAAGCGCAAGAAAGATTTTCGCTCCGCGGAGAGAATCCTAAAAGCCGGCCGCATTGAACCGGCCGCCCCAGAAACCAATGAATAGGCTGGCTGCAGGAAACCAAATCATGGCCTACCAAAAACTCGCACTCAAAAGAGATCCGGACGCACCGATAGGACAACCCGCAGACATGCACGTCGATTGTCCCTGCGGCAAGGAAGTTATGATTCTTTCAGACGACAACCACTGCGACTGCGGAGCAGTGTACGACCGCGCCGGATGGGTAAAACGATCGTCGGTTGCAAGCCACACGGAAACCGCCCCTCGCTACATCCGACCTATCTCCAACCCGATTTGAATCCATGCCTCGACAGTCACCATTGATTAAGCGCTTTCTCGATTACCTCACAATCGAACGAGGACTCTCTGCGAATACCGTCCAAAGTTACGGCCGTGATCTGGCCCAACTGCAAAAGTGGTCCAGCGTAAACAACAATACAATCCGCTGTCTTAGCAATCGTGATATTGACCGGTATATCGGAGCCCTGTCCCGCAAATGCCTTAACGCATCTTCCATTGCGCGGGCCCTAAGCACGATCAGAACCTTTTACGAGTTCCTCGTAACTGAAGGCGAAGTTACAAGTAATCCCACAGACCACATTCCCTCGCCAAAGAAAGCCCAACCTCTTCCACGCGTCCTGACGCCAACGCAAGTATCCGAACTCCTGCACGCTGCCAAGGAATCTAACCACGAAGGTTTGCGCGACCGCGCTCTACTCGAACTTCTCTACGCCACCGGCCTTCGAATAACAGAAGCTATCACCCTCAGGTACCGAGATATCAGCACCAGTCCGCGAGTAGTCACCTGTTACGGCAAAGGCAATCGAGAACGCCAGGTCCCGATCTCCGCGCAGGCCCTAAGTTGGATCGAGCGTTACTCGGCCACCAGAGCTTCGCGGGGAAAGAGTCCGGATAGTCCAATCTTTCTTAACCAACAAGGCCCTCTCACTCGCCAGCTTGCCTGGAGTATCATCAGCTCTACGGCAGCCAAAGCCGGATTGTCCGACGTCACGCCGCATACCCTGCGGCATTCCTTCGCCACCCACCTGCTCGAAAACGGCGCCAAGGTCCAGTTCGTACAACTACTGCTCGGTCATCAACGCCTATCCACGACCCAAATCTACACCTCCGTCAGTAACCTGCATTTGCGCAGATCATACGACGCGCACCACCCGCGCGCGCGCGCCCGCGTAAGCGCGCAATGACGATCACTTGCCAAATACAAGCGGCCAGTAACCAATGTTTTCACCCGCAGTTCGCAGTCTTAACCCAAACTATCAAACGCTCGTTTCGTCTTTCGACATTCGTACCATGACAAACAATCCACAATCATCCGTCCCTGACCACGCCTCCAATCTCAGTGTCCTGGTTAATCCTGATCGGATTCGCTCCAGCATCAAACGCCTTTTCCATAACCGCATTGATGAGGTCGTTGCAGAGCTTTTTCAAAACTCGCAGCGCAGTGGATCAACGACTGTCGACATAACCACAACCGAGAACGGCTTTACCATCCAGGATAACGGTCACGGTTTACTGAACGGCATTGACGGGTTCCACACCCTGCTAAAACTCGCTGAGTCTAACTTCGATAACGAGACAATCGAAGACCAGGACCCGATGGGCTTAGGCATCGTAAGCCTTTTAACCCACGATCAAATTACCGAAGTGACGTTCAGCTCCGGCTCCCTGGAACTCACTATCGATACGAAACTTTGGTGGACCGACCCTGGTTACTATTCAGTATGGTTCGAACGGATGGTTACTCTCGACCAGCCCGTAACAGGCCTCCGAATTTCCGTCTCATGTTCTCCTGAGCTCGTCAAAGCCCTTCACGATTCGCTCACGCCGAAAGATCAGATTTACAATTTCACCGACCAGATATACAAGAGCGCAAGCCCGGCCCAAGGCTATTACGGCATCCTCAAAATAACTCTCAACTCTCAAAAGGTCAGAACAACATTACCCGCATGGGCCCGACTGAACGACCGATTGATCTCAACGACCTACAAAGGAAACAAACTTGAAATTGGATACAATGAAACCGCGCTTCGCTCGAGTGTACTTTGGTACGGTCAGCTTATCCTGCAACGCGGACTTGGCAACTACTTCGATTTCCACCTGCAGGTGACGACCGGACGGCCGGTAAACCCGTTATCGCCGTCGCGCGCCGGCATCATCCAAGACGCCGCTTACAATGAGTTACTCGCCTTCATCAAGTCCGAAATCTTGGCCTTCGTCTTTGACCCGAAAAACCGCGCACGCATCAAGGCTGCACACGTTGAAGCCTGTTACAAACTCGACGCCTCGTATTCACTTGCAAACTGTCCTTACATCGTCGCCGAGTCAATCCAGACAAGCGAAAACCCGAACTCCCTCGAAGACTTTAATTCAACGTCAGACTACGACTTTAACAACCGGAGCATCAACGAGATCTTTGCATACGATGAACTGCCGCTTCTGTTAAACGAACAAGTGTCCGTTCATCTCAAGGGCGGCGCTGTCGACGCTGAATACGGACTGCGCTCATTCCTCTCCGAGACCGGGCCCGCTTATGTGCTTCGACAAGGCGACGAGAATCGACTTTCAATAGGAACGCTATGGTGGAAACCTGAAGGCGAGCCTCAACACGATTGGTTCTATCAACCAGGCCACTACGCAATCTCTTATGGCGATAACCCTCCAACAGAGTGGCTTCAAATTACAAAGGGGCCTGTTTTCACTTTCAACGACACGAGTAACTACGATGCCAACGACATCGATTTCATTGTCGGCACGGCCGCCAGCCCGATCGACTTCCTGCATAATCAGGTTTGGGCGGCATTCAGTCCGGACGACGAACGAGATTACGATCCACAACAGGAATCGTACCAAAACTCGATCCAAGACATCATTCGCGCGATCATAGGCAATTGCGTTCCGCGCGATTTCACTCTTTACCAGGTCACCCGATTCTTCAAAGACCAGGCAGCCCCGATCGTCTCAATCACTTACCACTATAAAGTGGGCAACCGATTCGTTAGCTCACGAAAGCTTTACCAACCAGACTCCAACCAAGCCGGCGCGCCGAGTCCCGCGGAAATTACCGTGAAATCCGCTGCCGGCGAGAAAGTCCGACTCAAACTCTATTAACGAGTCATGAATGCTTCGTTCCAACTCAGCTTCTACGACGTTGCCCCCGAAGTCTTACACCGCGTCCAACTAGACCCCAACAAACGCCCGTGGGAAATGTCCGAAGAAGAATACGAGGCCTGGGAAGAAACAATCCTCTATCACAAGCAGCCGAGCGTGTCTGGCCGAGACAATCCTTTTCAGGACTGGCTATCAGGCCAGGAAGCCGCCGTCTTCCTCGCACTCAAAGCCGGAGAAACCGTACCGCCCGATGTCCTTGCCCGTTTCGAAGAGTTGAAGGAATGGCACGAGACCGGATCATCGCCAACAATTCGCGAACATGAGGAACGCGACCGAAGACGACAGGAAGAGATCGAAAGTCGCCCGCCGATCGGCACCGAAGAAATCCATCAAGAGGAGAACCGCGCCGATCGCAGAGTAATTTACGTAGAACCCGCTCGGATCGAGCATAACTACGAATCATGCCGCAAGAACGGAGACATCAATGCTTCCTATTCAGGAGATATGATCTCGAATCCAAGAAGCACTGTGCGCAGACCCTTTCAATTTGAAAAAGGCCGCTATGTTTCCACAGGCAGCGGTCCGCTCCCTGATAGCGTCTCCGCTTATCAATTAGTCCCTTCAGCTGATTTCGCCGGTGAAATACTCACTTACGCCGACAAAGTTATTAACAATCCAAAAGACACCGACTGCACCTACTCAGGAGACACCGCGCGCAATGACCCTCTTGGCTTCTATCACGGAATGCAAGTCATAAGCGCCGGCAAACCGCACGTGCTCGTTGGCCCACCAATCATATTCAGACCTGGAAAAGCAGGGACCTCTCCAGCCGGCGAACTCTTCAAATCGCAGACCAATTAAATACATGCAACGCGTCGTTCACTTGCCTGAGAACCGCACGGTGACTTTGGGCTCTTATGTCGCCGCCTGGAAGACAGTCCTTGCCGCGCCCGAAGACTCAACCTTTCAAAACGGCTTCAATTGGTATCCAGAATCACGAAAGGAAGTCCTGCGCGAATTTCGCCGCGGACTGCATGATCGCATCAACCGCCGAATTGACGGCTTTCCTGGGACCCTAAAGCCCTGTGCAACTCACGGCCGTAAATTTGAACCCGAGTGGCAAATCGAAACGTATCGAGCTTCCCGCCAACTCAACCATCCTCGATTGATAATAGATTGGCTACCACCCTGGCTGCACTCTCGATTCAAACACCGGCTCCGATCAGCAATGGTTGACTGAGCTGGAAAGAAGCGGCCCGCACTATAAACACCATGGCCAAACCAACTCGCAAACGCCGCCAACCGACTCAGAAGCCTTTTATCGTCGGAGTTGCAAACGATCTCTCCGAATACGCTTCCGTCCGCGTATTCGCCGAAAGCGCAAGCGACGCCGAAGACGCTATCAGCGAGATGCTGCACCGAGGCGAGCTTACAATGCTCGAGTTTGAACGCGGAGACGATCGCGAAGGTCCCTACACCTGCGACGTGCGCGAAGAAGAGAGCGACGACCAAGTTGAAATCACAATCAAAGACGGCCAGATCATCCAACCAAAACCGCAAGCCTTCAAACTCCAATGCCCGCACTGCGAATACGATGGCAAAGAACCATCTGAACACGGCGGCACATTTCGACTTCTGAGCGACACGACCATCTGGCGCGAAATTGTACGAGTCCGGCCGGCAAAGAAAGGCCAGCCGCGAACGCTAATCGTGGAAGGACTCTCTGACAAATACGACGAAGATCCGGAAAAGAACGATCGGCTCGAATGCCGCGCTTGTCTCAAGGAATTCGACCTCCCCAAAACCCTTCTCGTTGACTACATCTAAAAAACAGAAACGCGCTGCATGGTTCCTCACCTGTGCAGCGCATGTTTATTTCCCTATCGCGGGAAAGCGGTCCTCGCTGGCCACACAAGCACCGCAGTCTTTCTATTCCGAAACTTCGGTTGGCGTGCAACCAAGCCCCAGGGGAATCAAGCGGCCAATAACCAGTGCTATGTCACACAAATCGCTTTCGCTCACCTTTGCTCTAATTCTTCTCGCCCTCAGTCTGTCCCTTGCAACATCGAATACCGCAGCACAATCCCGCCCGAGGCAAGTCTACCCGCAGCGATCAGATCCATCTGCAACCAGGCTCCGCAGAGCAAAGCCTGCCAAAACCGGGAAACCCGTTAAGCAAATCGCCGAACCTTACGTGGACCGCCTAGACAAACTTCTCACAGATTACCTACGCGCGATTCAAACCCCGAAATAGATTCAAACAGGTTCGCACCATGAATGTCTTTCCACGGTTTTCAACCACCAAGATCGGCCGTAACAAGGATGCCCCCCGAGTCTGGCTCGAAGGCCTCTACCTTCTGAGAGCAGGCTTCCTTCCGGCCCACCGAATCCAGGTTCACTTCTCCCAACAACGAGTTGAAATAACGCTCGCCCCTGAAGGCACTCGCGTAGTTTCAAGCAAGACCCGACACAACCAATCAATCCCTGTTCTTGATCTCAACACCTCAGCTCTTGCCGATAGTTTCGGGCCAATCACAACCCTCCAGGTTCAGATAAACAACGGCACCATCGTTCTGACTCCCACGCAGACCGAACGATTAAGAGCTACTCGCTGCCGCAACGGTAAAGAAGGAAGCCTCTTCAGCGGAGGCGGCTTGCTAACTGAAGCTGCACGACTCGCTGGTTACCAGCCAGCATTCGCCGTCGAAATAAACGAACGGTACGCAAAGGTCTTCGAAGAAAACCACCACGAGGCTAGAATGTTCAACCTCAGCATAGAAGACGTACCCGTCGAGATGCTGCCGACCGTTGAACTTCTTTCCATCGGACTACCTTGCGAACCGTTCAGCATGGCAAGACGAGTTGAAAAAGGAACAGGAAAGAAACGCAACAAGACACTTCCTCCGGAGGCCCATCCCCTTGGAGATCTGAC
>DASYRR010000275.1:0-32298 GCA_036004125.1 Pyrinomonadaceae bacterium
CTCGAGGAAACAGGAACGGTGTTTACTGACGCACAAAAGAAAATCATCAACAAAGAAGTTCACGACATAGTCTTGCTGCCCGACCAGTATCCCGAAATCATTTTTCAGAGCACGAGTGTGACAGCTAAGCCAGCAGCTGCTGGTCAGTATGACCTGAAGATTGTCGGTAATCTCACCCTACATGGTGTTACTCGACAGGAGACGATACCGGTAAAACTCTCCTTGAGTAATAGCGATCTACAGGCGGTTGGGCAATTCAGTATCGATCGGGGTGATTACAAGGTGAAGGCCACTTCAGCCTTTCATGGAATGGTTAGGGTAAGAGATAAGGTAAGGTTTGAGTTCGATATTGTGGGACACCGGAGGTGAGAGGAGCAGGAGCAGGAGCAGGAGCAGGAGCAGGAGCAGGAGCAGGAGCAGGAGCAGGAGCAGGAGCAGGAGCAGGAGCAGGAGCAGGAGCAGCGAGAGTGTCGTTCCGTTCCAGTTGCGAGTCAACAAAAACTTACCATGCCAACCTACGCTGACCGGATTCTTTTGTTTTCGATAACGCGCTAACCTCGAATGTTAGAATCTCAGTGAAATGCCTGATAATAACGACAGAAGATAATTTGTCTGTTCCGGCTGGGCCGTTCCGAGTTGTACTTGGTTTGAGCCTAATGGCCGGTGGCTTTTTGGTTGCAGCTCTTGGAAGTTGGCATTGGCTGAACATCTTGGGCTGGCTCGCTTTCTTTGGTTCGTTCTTCGTGATGTTGAAATGCCCAGAACAGCAAAGCTAGGATAAAGACCATGCCAGAAACCAGATTCTAGAATTCAGATTTAGGACGTACCAAAACTTAAGGCAGCGAGAATCAACTCGCTGCCTTTATCTTTGACTGCTCCTGCCTCCTGCTCCTAGTTGACCGCGACGTTCGGTTGGACGATCGTCGGGTCCGCTTGCAACGAATCCGAGGCGACGTAATAGAGGATGCGCCCGCAGTTGTCGCACGTGATTACTTCTTCCCCGCGCCGAATCTCCGCCATCACCTGCGGCCTAAGCGACATGAAGCATGCAGTGCACGATCGGTTACGAGCTTCGGCAACCGCGATCCGGTCACGAATACGCGCGCTAATCCTTCCGTACAGCGAGCTAAGCGCCTTCGGTAACGCTGCAAACACTTGATCGCGCTCCGTCCGGGCCGTTGTCAACTGATCTGACTGTGCGCGCATCTCGTCATCGAACGACTTGAGTCTCACTTCGCGATCAGAATTCAGACCAGCTATCTCTTCAGCACGCTCCTTGAGGGAGGCGTCAACCTGTTCGAGACTTTCCATCGTTTCAAGGATCTGAGTTTCCAGCGTTGAGATTTGTTTGCGCGCAGCATCGGCCTCGCGAATTGCCGCTGTGTATTCGTCCTGCTTCTTGGACGACATCAGATTCCGTTCGGCCCTTTCAGCGCGGCCTTTTTGTTCAACTACTTCGTTTTCAAGACGGGCGCGAGTGTGTTTTGCTTCGTCGCGCCGATTTTCCAGAGCTCTAATTTCGAAGGCGCGCCGATCGAACTCTTCTTCGATCTGTGCGCGCCTTTGTGGTATCGCTTCTAGCTCTTTTTCTAGTTTTCGTATGCTGGTGTCCAGATTCTGCAAAGCGACTAACTTCTGCAATTCCGCTTTCACTCTTTATGCACTCCTCAAAAGATCAGGGCTGTATATGACTGCTTTCATCGTTCGCGATCATCACACAACCACGGCGTTTGGCGCAAGGGGTGGGATATGTCCGATATGCTTTAGCTTGTCGTCGTGATCAATAACGCGCTTTTTGAGAGAGACAGCGACAAGCTAATAAAGCATATCGGACACAAAAACACAGGCCGCCGCGGCTGCGGCGACCTGGGACTTTTGTAACACCCTGCTTGAAACTCTACTAGATCGGGCCGTTTGCACTTCGGATGACTCTGACTTTCGTAGGCACTCTGATGCGCGGCATCTCGATATTGATTGATGGAATTGTTGGAAGTTCAATCCGGGGCATTGCAATATTGATCTCCGGAATCGTCCCCAGCTGGATTCTAGGGATTACAATGCGGCGTCCAATCTGTGGCCGTCCGATGGTGGTGCCTGGGTGCAAACCACCTTCCGCTGGAGTCACTCGAATCGTTTGCTGACTCCTGTTGCGTATGATAGTCAGTGCAACATCCCCATCCTTTTTCCGATTAATAACGCGTGAGATGTCGCCACTAGCATCCACCGTTTCACCATCGACCGCAGTAATTACGTCACCAGCCTTGACGCCCGCTTTGGCCGCAGGGCCATCTTCGGACACGGAAGTCACCAACACGCCTCTGCCGCCTGCGACTCCAAAATAATCTGCGAGTTGCTTGGTCAGGGCGGTAGTGCTGATACCAATGCGCCGACTGCCGGCAAACGCAAATGTCCATGGACCGTCATGACCCATATTTAACGATGGTCCTTCCCATTCCCACGTTCCCGGATTGCCTCGCAACAACCCTTGAAACGCGTCGCTGTTATTCCGGCGGCCCATCGTGGCAGACAGTTCCTGTTCCGCACCCCCCCTACTGATCGCCACGCGTACGGTTTGGTCAGGCGCAATCTCCGAAACAACTCGATTCAGTTTACGAACACTCGTTACGGTCTCGCCGTCTATCCGCAGGATCACGTCGTCTTTCCGAAGGCCAGCTTTTTCCGCCGGGCTATCTTTAACTATTCGCGTCACGCCGACGCCCCGAACTTGATTGAGGTTGTAGCGACCCATGTTTTCCTTGCTGATGTCTTCGGCATACACGCCAAGGAAACCGCTGCCGTCTAACGAGAATGTGAACTCCTGATCCAATACATCGTCTGGATTCGCTGGCGATTGTGGTTGCGCTGGTGTCTGCTGAGCGATGGCGATACCAGCACTTAGAATAATGGCCACGAGGAGACCAAGTGCGTGCTTAGTTTTCATAAGGAAATTTCCTCCGGAAGAGTTTCGACCTTACACGCGCGGAGGATTCCTCAGGTTCCAAAAGTTTTGGCGTCGGGACTCAAATGAGCTATGTTCTCCGGAACCTTGAAGCACAACGACGTCAGAATCTTCGTCCAGTAGCCCAATGCCCGCGTCAAATAAGCGATCCATACCCACCCAACCACAACCATTTCGTCCTGGAGGTTACCATGCAGCACCCACATAACTTCGTGTCGGTAAACATAAGCTTCCTGCTCCTCATTCTTATGATGGCAACCACTGCCACGCTGTTTGCGGGCCAGCGCCGTTACGCGAGCGGCACGTTACCACCTTCTCGCTTTGCGGACCCGGATCGCACTCGCAAGCTCGCTGCGGCATTCCCGGAAATCGAGCGGCTTTTCACGAGTTGGGTCGAACGGCAGCAGATGCCCGGTGCGGTCCTGGGAATCATCGTTGATGGCGAACTGGTGTGGGTGAAAGCAGCTGGTGTCCGTGAGACTAAAGACCGCGCGCCCGTCACGCCCGACACGGTCTTTCGCATCGCTTCGATGACTAAGAGCTTTACGGCCCTCTCAATCCTCAAGTTGCGTGACGAAGGCAAGCTGTCTCTTGACGATCCCGTGGCGCGCTTCGTACCAGCGCTCGCTGATCTACCCTACCCAACCAAAGATTCGTCGGTGCTCACGATTCGCCATTTGCTGACGCACTCGGAAGGTTTTCCGGAAGACAATCCGTGGGGCGATCGACAATTGGCCCAGAGCGACGAGACGATGCGGAATTGGCTGCGCGCGGGCATACCCTTTTCGACAGCGCCGGGCACTGCTTTTGAGTATTCAAACTATGGCTTTGCGATTCTCGGACAAGTCGTCGCTCGTGCTTCTGGTCGTCCTTATGCCGATTACGTTCGCGATCAGATTCTTCTACCGCTCGGTATGCGTTCATCAACGTTCGACGTGGTTGCCGTCACGCGCGAACACATCGCGCTTGGTTACGCCGCCCAAGACAGTAACAACTGGAAAGAAGAGCCGATCCTCGCACACGGCGCTTTTGGTTCGATGGGGGGCCTATGGACTTCCGCACGCGATCTCGCGCGTTACGTCGCGTTTCTGATGTTGGCGTTTCCTCCGCGCGACGGGCCGGAAAGAGGACCAGTCCGTCGCAGCAGTGTGCGCGAGATGCAGCAAGCCTGGCGTGCGCAACCCGCGTCCGCATTGCGCAATGCGGTTGATGCGCCACTCCAGTTGAGCGTGAGCTCCTATGGCTACGGCCTCGGCATCTCGCAGGATTGTCGCTTCAATTACATTGTCGGGCATGGTGGCGGCCTGCCTGGTTACGGTTCATTGATGCGCTGGCTGCCGGAATATGGCGTCGGGCTCATCGCGTTGGGAAACTTGACTTACGCTCCCTTCGGCGGCCTCTTCACCGACACTCTCGCGGCGCTCTATCGCACGGACGCGCTGCGCCCGCGGCTGCTGCAGCCATCGCCCGCTCTTGTGACCGCGCAAAAGGATGTTTCGCAGTTGATCACAAAATGGGATGACGTTCTGGCGAAGCGTATTGCTGCCGACAACTTGTTCCTAGATGTTTCAGCCGAGGCTCGCGCAAGTCGCTGGAGAACTCTGGCCACGCAACACGGTGCTTGTCAGCCCGCTTCAACGATTGACGCCGAGAACGGACTACGCGGACATTGGCGAATGATATGCGAGCGCGGCTGGCTAGAGGTCAATATTACTCTAGCGCCGACGAACCCCCCGCGTGTGCAGTCTCTAAGCGTGCAGTCGGTGCGCCCGCCTGATGCGGAGATGACGAAGATGGTGGAAGCAATCGTGCGACTCATCGGCGCGCAGGACGCCAAGACGGTCGAAGCTTTGGCCGCACCGAATCTCGACGTTGAGCGGATGGGACGACAGATCAATGCGGCGTCTTTGTGGGGTGTTTGCAAGCTGGGTGAAACGGTGGGAGGAGATGGCAGTCGCAATAGCACAGTCAGGCTCATTTGCGAGCGAGGCACTATCTCCGCCCGCCTTGCCCTAAATCCAAATACGCACCGCCTTGCAAGTCTGGATTTGGCGCCAACTCGTGACCAGCGCTGCGTGCCTTGATATAAGCCGGGCCTAAAAAACGATATGCCGCTGGCTTCGCGAGAATTCATCGGTTCCGCGTAGATGAGTTCTTGAGTCTTTCGTTTTTAGAAAGGTGGGAAGGTACTTTCTATAACCAATGATCGTTTCCTCCTGCCTGCCTGCTGCTCCTGCTCCTGCTCCTCTAATGCCCTCTCCGCTATAGCGCTTTATAAATTTCCTTCTGGCCACTTATTTCAAGCGCAAGCTTGCCCTCAGTGTGCGCGAGATCGAGGTGGGCAACTGCTTCCGAGACGGCAAGAAACCGGTGAACGTCATCAGCTCCGGGAAACATCTGGAGAGCAACGTCCCAAGCTGTTGCTCCATTCCTTGAAACGAGATTGATTACGTGACCCTGACGTTCCTGGATTGCCTTGATGTAGCGGTTGAACAGTTCGTCGTAATCGTGAATAGGTTCACCGTGACCGCCATAAACCAGCGTCGGAGCGAACGTACGTAACCGTGCCAGACTGACCAGATACTCAGCCAGCGAAGGAAAACGCTTTGAAGAATCGATGGGGTCAGGCGATAAAACCGGGTTGGGAGTAATCCGTTTTAGTACGCAGTCTCCCGCGATCACGGTGCGATCAGCTTCCCGGATGAAGGAACACGACCCTGGCGTATGACCTGGTGTATGGACGATCCGCAGCGAGCCCGATTCGAATTCAAGTTCTGCATTGTCCCAAAGCGGGCCGTGTTCGTGGTCCGCAAAAGAGTCGGCGTATTGTCTGACTCCTTCGTACATACGACGCAACCGAGTGATTTCGTCATCAGGAACTCCAGCTCTCACCAGCAACATACGATGTTCGTCGTATTCGAGGCGACTATGCCGATGGCCTGTTTCCCATTCGTGAACCAGCACTTCAGCATTTTTAGCTTCATCGCGAAGGGAGCGCGCCAGGCCACAGTGATCCTCGTGTGCGTGCGTGAGTACAATGCGTCGAATGTCGGAAACGCGAAAGCCCGCTGCTCTCAACCCATCACGCAAAGCCTGTATTGCTTCTTTGGTCTTTGGACCGGTGTCGATGATGGTGATCGGATCTTCGGCGATCAGGTAAACATTCACCGGGCCGATGTAGAACGGAGTGGGAACGGAGATGGGGATGATCTTCATCTTCTTATTATGAGATCTGAGATCTCAAATATCTCAAATCTGAGATCTCATAACAAATGAACTACAAATATGACTCTAGAACCTGAAAGCTTAAGGTCAGATCCCTGAATGATTTCAACTGAATCTTGCCGCACTTGACTGTGAGATCATGGATCTGAGATCTGAAATTTTCCGATTTGATACTAAAACACGTACTTGTTCGCTTGGATCATTTCATCCGCAATCCTCTGCCTTGCAACGATCGTGTTCATCGGCTGCAACTTCGTGAACCGTCTCAAGGCTACCAATAAAGTCCGCAGCTCATCACCTTCTGACATACCAGCCAACGTGTTTTTCGCGCGGGCTTCGATCCGTTCGACAGCGTCGTTGCAGAACACGCGGGTCATGTCGAGATACCGAGCTGAATTCTCTTCACCCTGAACAGCCGCAAGTTTGCGCGCACGTAAAATCGCCGTCTCCATCGCGTACGTATCCATGATGATGTCGGCTATTCCCATCAGTATCTCCTGCTGGTCGCCCAGTTTCATCATGTATTTTTGCGCCGCCGTTCCCAGTGTCATTAAGGCAACTTTTTTGGCGTTTTGCGCAAGCTTTTGCTCAGCTGCGAGCAAGGTCTCATCGTCATCAAATCCACTGATCTGCGGTGAAAGCACTTCGTCCATCAACGCTTGCGCTGCCGGCAACAATGCAAGCCGGCCGCTCAGCGCACTCTTCATCAAACGACCGGGAATCAACATCCGATTGATTTCGTTGGTTCCTTCGAAGATGCGATTAATGCGTGAATCGCGATAGGCACGCTCAGCCGGGTAATCTGCGGAGTAACCATAGCCACCAAAAATCTGCACCATTTCGTCCGCTACAAAATCGCAGTACTCTGAAAGCGCAACCTTGATGATCGAACACTCCGCTGCATATTCCTCAATCGCTCGCAGCCGTGCGTCCATATCTTTCGAATCAACAGCTCCAACGCCGGCTTCAATCATCCCCAGCGTTCGATAGATCATCGACTCGCCAACCCATGTGCGAATGGCTTGCTCGGCAAGTTTCGCCTTGATCGCGCCAAACGAGGAAATCGATTTGCCAAACTGGTGCCGCTCGTTGGCATAGCGCACAGACTCATGCACCATCAGTTTCATACCACCAACACACATCGCGCCGAGCTTGAATCGTCCAATATTCAAAACGTTAAAAGCAATCTTGTGACCTTTGCCGATCTCGCCAAGCACGTTCTCAACCGGCGTGCGTACATCAGACAATACGAGCGCTGTCGTGCTCGAACCCTTGATGCCCATCTTGTGCTCTTCGGCACCGGACGTTAGCCCGGGTTGTCGTTCGACAATGAACGCACTGAACTTGTCGCCGTCGACTTTTGCAAACACGATGAAGATGTCTGCAAACCCTCCGTTGGTAATCCACATCTTCTCGCCGTTGAGAATGTATTCGGTTCCGTCGTCACTAAGTCGCGCCGTAGCCTTGGCAGCCATTGCGTCCGAACCCGATCCTGCTTCCGTTAATGCGTAAGCAGTGATCAATTCACCCGAAGCAATCTTCGGCAGATATTTTTCTTTTGCTGCTTCAGTCGCAAAGTAAATAATCGGCAACAAGCCGATACCGCTTTCAGCGCCTAATGTGGTGGCGAAAGACGCCGAACGGCCGATGTTCTCACCAACCAAAGCGCCGCTAGTTTGGTCGAGACCAAGACCGCCAAATTCTTCCGGAATATTTGCGCCAATCAATCCAAGCTCGGCAGCCTTGCGGATCAGTTCGCGCGCAAGTTTCCAGTCATGCTTCTCGAGTTCGTCTATGCGCGGATTTACTTCGTTGTCGATAAACTGCCGCGTGGTGTCAGCAATCATGCGATGTTCTTCAGTGAAGTCTTCAGGCGTAAAGATCTCGTCAGTGGTTCGCTCTTCGATTAGAAACGCGCCACCCTTAACTAGTGTTTTTTGTTCTGCTACGGCTGACATAAGGGTTGTCTCCTCTTACCTTCCAAATCTCTCACTCTGCCACTTGTGATGTAATTGCTTCGGTTCAGGATACTTACCAGCTGCGCGAAATCACTGCTTCCGCTACCTGTCACTGACTCGAATACTTCTGACTCGGTCATACAACTAGACTCTCTCAAATATCCCAGCCGCGCCCATACCGCCGCCGACGCACATCGTCACCATTCCATAACGACCATTGCGCCGCTCCAACTCTCTTAAGATCGACGCGGTCAACTTCGCACCGGTACAACCAAGCGGATGGCCAAGGGCGATCGCGCCTCCGTTCACATTAACTTTCTCGGGATCCAATCCCAACGTCTTGATCACTGCTAAAGACTGTGCGGCGAATGCTTCATTCAGCTCAATCACGTCAATATCCGCTAACGTAAGACCTGCCAGCTTCAAGGCTTTCGGAATCGCGAACACCGGACCAATTCCCATCTCTTCCGGTGGGCATCCAGCGGTTGCATAAGCAACAAATCGGGCCATCGGTTTTGCGCCGAGCGCTTTCGCTCGTTCAATGGACATCACAATCGACGCCGCGGCTCCATCCGACATCTGCGAAGCATTGCCCGCTGTGATTGTTCCCTTAACATGAAATGCCGGCTTGAGTTTCGCTAAACCTTCCGCAGTAGTATCTCGACGAACTCCTTCGTCTCTATCAAATACAACCTCGCGTTGTTGCTTCTTGCCCTTCTGGTCGAGCTCTTCCAACACCACTTTCAAAGCAACCGTTTCATCCTTGAACTTATCCGCGTCAAGCGCCGCCGCCGCTCGCTGGTGAGAACGAAGCGCGAACTCATCCTGCTCGTCGCGAGTCACTTCATACTTGCGCGCAACATTCTCGGTTGCAAGTCCCATGTTCAAATAAAAGTCCGGATAATGCTCGACCAGGTAGGGATTAGGCCGAATGATGTGTCCCCCCATCGGTATCATCGACATAGTCTCTAACCCGCCCGCAACAATCACTTCCGCTCCGCCGCTCTTGATGCGATCCGCTGCCATGGCAATCGACTGGAGACCGGAAGAACAAAAACGATTGATTGTCATCGCGCTTGTTTCAACCGGAAGTCCGGCACGAATAGCCGCAGCACGAGCAACATTCATTCCCTGTTCGGCCTCGGGCATCGCACAACCCATGATCACGTCTTCGATTGCCGAAAGCTCAAGGCCAGGAACACGCGCGGCCGCTTCCTTTATTACAACCCCGCCCATTTCGTCAGGACGTGTGGTTCTAAGTGTGCCTTTGGGTGCCTTTCCTACAGCTGTGCGAACGGCGGATACGATTACTGCGTCTGTCATGATTAAGTCCGATCGTTTAGTGACTCTAAGCTCTGTTCCTCAACCTTTAGTAGTACGCTTATTGGATTCAATATTGTCTTTGCTGGGACCGCAGGCGTCCTCGCCTGCCGTCGACATTTGACCGACTAAATTCAACGGGCACCTTAAGGTTCACGATGGCAGGCGGGGACGCCTGCGCTCCCAGCAACCAGGTTCAGCATTCCACCACGGTACTACTAAAGGGTATCGAAAAACCTTTTCGACCACCTGCAGACTGACGTGGTGCTCCTCTTAGTTCCGCAAAGGCTTTCCGGTCTTCAACATGTGCGCAATGCGATCTTGCGTCTTACGCATACTAACCAATTTAAGAAATGCCTCACGTTCCAGATCCAACAAATATTGCTCCGACACTCTCGTCGGATGATTCAGATCTCCGCCGGTCAGAATTCGTGCGAGCTGAGTGCCAATCTCCGCATCGTGATCTGAAATGTATCCGGCGCGTTTCATCTGGTGTATGCCCAACTTCAAGGCAGACAATGCTGGCAAACCGAGCGCGAGGATGTCTGTACGCTGCTGCGGGGCAACGTAACCGCTCGCCGCCAACGACAACACTTCTTTCTTCGCATCCGCGATCAAACGATCTGTATTCATCGACACAGAATCGTCCGCCGACAAGAAACCCAAAGACCTCGCTTCCTCAGCCGAGGTCGCGACTTTCGCTAATGCAATTGTCTCGAAAGCTCGTTTCACAAAAGGAAACGGATCGGCATCGTCCGCCCCTTTCGGAATCGCATCGAGCGCACGTACCAACATCTCTTTTGTGCCGCCACCGGCGGGAATAATGCCCACTCCAACTTCAACCAATCCAATATACGTTTCGGCCGCGGCTCGAACACGACAGGCGTGCAAAACCATCTCGCACCCGCCTCCAAACACCATTTGGAACGGCGCCACCACAACCGGTTTCGGTGAGTAACGCAAGCTCATCGTCGAGGCCTGGAAAACCCGAGCCATCATGTCGAGTTCTTCCCAGTTCTCATCCTGCGCTTCCATCAGCATCAACATGATGTTAGCGCCGACGCAGAAGTTCGGACCCTGATTGCCAACAACTAAACCGACGAAGTTCTTCTCGACCTCGCCCAACGCAAATTTCAACATTTGCAGCGTGTCGCCACCGATCGCATTCATCTTCGAATGAAACTCGAGACACGCTACACCGTCGCCGATGTCGATTAGCGACGCTCCGGCGTTCTTTTTAATGACACCTTTCTGATCCTTGACTGACTTCAGAATCAGTATGCCTGGTTGTTCAGTAAGAGCTACATACTTACCGGCAGCGAAGTCGAAATAGAATTGTTGTCCGTTCTCTTTCTTGTAGAACGACGTCGCACCCAACGCAATCATCTGCTCAACGTTTGCGGGCACTGCAATCCGGTCGTCCTTCATTCGTGCAACCGACTTCTCAACGCCGATTGCGTCCCAGACTTCAAACGGCCCCAGCTCCCAACCGAACCCCCAGCGCATTGCCCTATCAACTTCGACAACGTTATCGGCGATCTCGGGTAAGCGTTTCGCCGAGTAGGTCAAAGTCTTTGAAAGTGTCTTCCAAAGAAAGGTACCGACGCGATCCTTGCCCCACGTTAGAGCCTTGATTCGCTCCGGCGCATCATCAATATTCTTCGCCATGTCGAGCGATGGAAGTTTCACCTTTTCAGACGGACGATAGTCGAGCGTCGCCGTGTTAAGGGTCCAAATCTCACGCTTGTCGCCGTCGCTCTTTTGCTTCTTATAGAACCCGGCGTTGGCCTTATTACCCAGCAATCCTCGTTCGACCATCTTTCCTAGAACCTCAGGCACCACAAACATCGCGCGCTCTTCATCTTCGGGGAGTGCTTCGTAAAGGTTCTTGATGACGTGAGTGAACACGTCGAGCCCGACCAGATCAAACGTTCGGAAGGTTGCGCTCTTAGGTCGTCCCACTGCGGGACCAGTCATGCGATCGACTTCTTCGATCGTGTAACCATCATCCAGCATGGTCTTGATGGTATATAGCGCGCCGAAAGTTCCGATGCGGTTAGCGATGAAGTTAGGGCGATCTTTTGCGGGCACCACGCCTTTGCCGAGTCGTTGATCTAAGAAGCCAAACAAGAAACACGACACTTCCGGCTTGGTCCATTCTGTGCGAATGATTTCGACGAGATGTAGATAACGTGGTGGATTAAAGAAGTGTACGCCGAGGAAGTGTTGCTTGAAATCGTCAGATCTTCCTTCAGCCAGCAGGTGAATAGGAATACCACTCGTATTTGAGGCAACGATTGAGCCCTGTCGCCGGGATTGCTCGACCCGTTCGTAAAGCGATTTTTTTATGTCGAGGTTTTCGACAACGGCTTCAATGATCAGGTCGCAGTCTTTTAGCCGGGAGAGATCGTCGTCGAAGTTTCCCACTGAGACCAGGGAGGCTGCATCGGGAGTAAAGAACGCTGCAGGCTTCGTTTTCTTTGCACTCTCAAATCCGTTGTTGGCGATGCGATTGCGCACTTGCGGACTCTCGAGAGTCAGTCCCTTCGCATGTTCTTCGGGAGACAACTCGCGTGGTGGGATATCGAGAAGCAAGGTTGGCACCCCTGCGTTCGCGAGGTGCGCGGCGATTTGCGCGCCCATAGTACCCGCGCCGAGCACCGCAGCCTTTGCAATGCGCATCATGCGTTACTGTGGTTCCTTTTCGTTTAGGTACTTCACACCCAGCTTAACCGATCCAGTGGCTCGTCATACTACTGAATGAGCGCTCATTCAGTCAAGCATGGAGGGGAAATCCCGGTGCCCTGGTTTCACTCTGCGCCTCGTCTGCATCTCTGCGCTGAGATTTGGCCAGCATTTCAGCAGAGGCGCAGACAACGCAGAGGAGGCACAGAGAGAAATTTCAAAATTAGGTCACAACTGGAATCCCGAATCATTGTCGGTCGGTTTCTTGTATTCCAACGGTACGGGCCCGGGCAATCACCAAAACTCTGAGCCACTTTCTCGAAAAAATTTCGACCTTCCACCGGACTCCCAATTGCCTATCTGTTAGGTGCCATGAAGAATATCAGCACTTCTCCAAAACGTTATCTGCTCATTGTCTTGTTGCCATTGATCATTTCCTCATGCGCTTCAGATACTCGATCGCAAACAGCCCAGGACCGTCTAGAGGCGCTGAGAGTGCAACTTCTAGAGGTGCAAACAAAACAGTCTGATCTGCGGTCCCACCTTCAGAACCTGGAAGAACAACTAAAACCCGAAAACATTGAAAAGAGTCTAGCGGGGATTGGCAGCACGCATCCTGAGGATCTGCGGGAACTTCGACGGTGGCAACTTGAGAAGGAAAAACTCAGCGTCCAAAAACAACTGGACCTCCTGACAGAAAGTCGGATGCGCTTAGAAACTGGGATTGCTCAAGCAGAAGCAGATGTGTATCACCAAAGCGCCAAAGGTCCGACAGGATTCGCAAATAGCGATGTCGGCGTCACGACCGACCAACCCTCAGCCACAACTATTCAACGAGAGCGCCGCACCTCCCGAAAGCTTCGAATGCGCCGCGTTCGCGTTAGACCATACTTGCAACGACCATGATTTAAGACTGTCGCCGTTTGGTCGTAGGTGTTCGTAGACAGGAGAGTCTCGTTGTACCAAAGCGGTAACAGGTTACCGCACTGCTCCAAGGAGGCGCCCGAATTCACGGCTAATAGTTCGTTAGTATTTCATCAGGCTTGAATCCCATCTTGCCTAAAGCTTCACGGGTCTCATTAATCATTTCCGCTGAACCGCAGATCAACGCAACAGGTGCGGCAAGATTAGGTAAAACGTGATCGAGGAGCGATTGAACGTAACCCGTGGGTCCAGCCCAGTCGTGGCCGTCTGGTCTTGAAATTACTTGTCTCAGTTCCACCCCTGCATCTACCCAGACATCGACCTCGTCCCGATAACAAAAGTCGTCAGGCGTTCGGGCACCATAAAGAACGACAAGTTGTCCGAACTCTTCTTTTCGCGTCAACACATGCCTTAATGCCGAACGCAGCGGCGCCACGCCCGTTCCCATGGCGACGAAAACAAGATCTCGTTGTCTGTGCTCGGGCAGAGGGAACCCGTGACCCGCAATGCCGATGAGATCCAGAGTTTGACCTTCATTCATGTCGTAAATGATTTTGCTGGCGCCAACTTTTTGCTTTACCAGGAACTCCAGTTCCGGATCATCGGGTGCACTGGCGAATGCGAAGTAACCAGGCTCTTCGTTGTTGACCTTGAGAATTGCTACCTGTCCGGGTGAAAAATCAATCTCGTGATGGCCAGTTGAGTGCTGAGGGCGCAAATCAAACGAGCGAGTAAGTCGCGCCTGATTGCGAACTCTGGTGATGACCAATGACTGTGGTTGCATGTCCAGCGGTTGAGTGTAGCAAATCAGTCTGGGGAACTAATGTGCGGAGTTCGGATCATAGGATTCTCCGTTCCAGCTCACACGCTCGTCAGGTTAGTTTTGCTTTAGACTTTTATCGCTGGCTCGCAGTCAATGATGTTACAATCCGGGCCTGCTCCCCAGCTAAATTCCAATGATAACTAAGAACACAATTTGTGCGGTTTGTGTCTGTCTTTTGATAATAGTGTTTTCGCTCGTTGGAGAAGGGCAGTCAGGCCGACGGCAGACCAAGGTTGAGCCTGCCGCGCCAATACCTACGCCAACTCCAGAACCAACACCAAAGACCAAGGCCGAACAGAAAGAGCCTGAACTGATCATATTGGTTGGCGCCGACCGAAATCGCAGCTATACCATCTTGCCGTTCACCTATTACGACGCCGTCCTTACCGGCTGCGCGAGTGTGCTTCGACGTGGTTCATCGGCTCAGGTTGATGTCAGCACCAAAGATCTGCCGCGGGGCGAGGCCATTAAGAAAGCAAAAGGCAACGCCAAAAATTACGTTGTGCTATTGGAGTTGACGGCGGACAATATGGGGAGCAGCAGCCAGAACTACGATCAACTCATATTGACGTATATCGTTTTTGCACCTGGCACGGCGAAGATCGCGACCAGTGGCAGGACCTACGAAAATGCAAACCGCAAAGGCCCGGTGATCGTCGGCCCAACCGGTGGCCGAACCACCGCGCTGTATCGTGAGACGCTACTGAAACGTGCCGGCGAAGAGGCGGGCGAAAGAATCCTTCGAGCTCTGCATCTGAACGAACCGCGGACGAACTAGCAGGACCAGGAGCAGGAGCAGGAGCAGGAGCAGGAGCAGGAGCAGGAGCAGGAGCAGGAGCAGGAGCAGGAGCAGCGAGAGCATTCGATGCTCTGACTTGCTTGTCAACAAAAATTTGAGGCAGCGAGGATCCACTCGCTGCCTTTGTTGCTTTGGAACCCTCCTGCTCCTGCTCCTGCTCCTGCCTCCTGCCTCCTGCTCCTAGCTCTCCCACTCCGCGTTTTCATAAATCTGATCAATCACTTTTCGATATTTCTCGTCGATGATCCTTCGCTTCACTTTCATCGTAGGTGTCATTTCCCCGCCTTCGATAGTGAACTCATCCTCCAGCAAAGCGATTTTCTTTATCTTCTCGTAACGGGCGAGTTCCGGAGTAAGACCTTCGATCTGGCGCTCAAAGAGATTGATGATTTTCGGATCCTTGCACAACTCAGCGCGGCTCGACGCTTGAATCCCTTTGAACCGTGCATACGACTCCAACTGTTCCCAGGCTGGAACTATTAACGCAGCGGGAAACTTTCGCGCATTCCCAATCAGCACAACCTGGCTAACAAACTTCGAACCTTTGATAGCCTGTTCGATCGGTTGCGGTGAGATGTACTTACCGCCCGAAGTTTTGAACAACTCTTTTTTCCGATCAGTGATGCGCAAGTAACCATCTTCGTCAATTGTTCCGATGTCGCCAGTCTTGAACCAACCGTCTGCGGTGAACACTGCCTGCGTCTCCTCAGGCCGGTTGTAGTATCCGCGCATAACATTTGGCCCACGGGTCTCGATTTCGCCGTCGGGTGCAATGCGAATCTCGACATTGGGTATTACCGTTCCCACAGTGCCAACGCGAATGTTGTCAGGCTCACTCGTGGTGATTACCGGAGAAGTTTCAGTCAGACCGTAACCTTGAATGATTGGGATGCCGGCTCCGATGAAAATGGATGCGAGGTCCTCTGGAAGGGCGGCGCCCCCAGACAACAACAACCTGATGCGACCGCCAAAAGCCTGGCGCCACTTTGAAAAGACCAATTTCGACGCGACTGCATGCTTGATCTTCAAGGCCAGTGGGATCGCTCGATGCGCCACCAGGTGCGCTGCGTATTCGCGTGCGACCTTAACTGACCAGGTAAGCATCGCTAGTCCCAGTTTTCCACGTTCCGCAGCTTTTTCTCGTATCCGGGCATAGATCTTTTCAAAAATGCGCGGCACCCCAACCAATACTGTTGGGTGAACCTCACGTAAGTTCGGACCAATAGTTTGTAGCGACTCGGCAAAATATACCGACATACCTTGATGCAAATACATGTACATCGCCTGTCGTTCGAAAACATGCGAAAGTGGCAAAACTGAGAGCGCCGAATCTTTTTCGCCAAAAGCCAGGTGTCCGGAGGAGTCGATTAGATTCGATACCAAATTTGAGTGCGTGAGCATCACACCCTTTGGCTCTCCAGTTGTGCCTGAGGTGTAGATGATTGTAGCCAGGTCGTCAGGTGCAGTTTGACGCGACAGCCGATCAACGAGTCCCGGCTGTTCAGTTTCCAACTGTTGCCCTTGTGCTTCGAGCTGTTCAAGCGTAAGCGCATGAACGTCATTGGTGTCCGCTGGATCGAAAATAACTTTCTCTCGAATCTCCGGGCACTCATTGAGAACTCCCGCAAGCTCATCGAACTTTTGTCGGTTTTGAAGAACAAGAACACACGATCCGGAGTCTTTCAGTATGTAACGGACCTGGGCTGGAGTCAGCGTGGGATAAATCGGAACATCGATCGCTCCGGCGAAGATGCAGCCAGCATCGGTGAGTGTCCACTCGACACAGCTCTCGGAGAGTAAGGCAACCCGATCACCGTGGCGAACGCCGATAGCATAAAGACCGGCGGCGATTCGCTTAGCTCGTGCCAATAACTCCTCGGATGAGACCGGCACCCATACGCCGTTCCGTTTGGAGTTCAAAGTGTCTGGTTTCTTGTGTTTGACTGCAACTAACTCGAAAACATCCACGAGAGTTGTTGGCTCGTGAGCAGCCGAAGGAACGCGTGCTGGTTTGGCAGTCTGCGACTCGCCGATGTTCTGGGCCGCAGGATTCACCGCACGTTTACTCCATCAAGAAAGATGTCGAGCACTTGATCCGCCATTGGTGCAAGCTTGTATCGTCGTTTCGAGAGGATCCAGTTGGTGGCCATTTCGTCAAGCGCGCCAAAGAGAATCTTCGCAACCACCTTCGCGTTTAAATCAGGACGAAAAACACCAGCTTGCTGACCTTCTTCGAAAGTCGAACGGATCAGGGCGAGATACTCAGCAAAGCCGGCGGCCGAAAACTCTTCCATGAATTTTGTCGAGCCGCGCAGTTCTACCTGGAACACAACGGCGAGGTTGCGGTCGGCGCCAAGTCGCTCGAGATGAAGCAAAGCGATCCGTCGCAGTTTCTCTTTCGGATCCGAGACGGTTTCAATCTTCTTCTTAGCTTCAGCGAGCGCCGCGTCAACGCTGCGATCAAAAACAGAGTGCAGAATGTCTTCCTTGCTTTTGAAGTAAAGATAGACGGTGCCGTCTGCGACGCCCGCTTCCCGGGCGATGTCTGCGACTTTGGAATTGAAATAGCCGTTGTGAGCGAAGACAGCTATAGCAGCGCGCAAGATAGCTTCGCGTTTATCTCCGATGGGCGGCCGGGTGGAGTTGATGGAACGAGCGGTACGCATGGTGTTATTGCAAATTGCAGATTGCAGATTGCAGATTGCCATTCGGCAGGACCACCAAGATTCTCTCCGCACTGGCAATCTTCAATCTGCAATCTACAATCTTCAATGAATGAACCCTCACTCAGTCTTTCGGGATTAGCCTAGACCGTAGCTGAGCTTTCCGCAAGATGTTATTAAGTGGATTACTGAACTTTTACAGAGAAATCTTTGGGATGATGCCTCAGATTACAAACGATCATGTAAGGCCCGCCTAAACAAATCGGCAGTTGGCAATCGGCAATGACTCTAATCTTTCGTCAACAACTCCGATTCAACCCGCTCCGCCAGTTCCATGTTACGGAACAAAAACTCCTGCGTTGGGTATGGAATTTTGATGCCTCGCTCTCGGAAAAGACGCGCGATGCGGTAGTTGATATCGCTGCTAATCTGCACATGACGGCGCGGTTGATTCGTCCAGACGAGTAGTCGAAAGTCTAATGAATACTCACCAAACTTCGTGAACTGCACACGCGGAGGCGGCTCGACCAACACGTTATCGACGTCTTTTGCCGCATTCAAAAGTGTGTCGGTAACCAACTCAATGTCGGAGTCATCTGCAACACTGACGGGGATTGAGATTCGCGCGCGTGGGTCCCCATATGACCAGTTGATCACGCGTTCTCTCACAAGCCTTGAATTGGGCACGATGATGGCAATCCGATCATTTGTAGTTACCACGGTTGTGCGGAGATTAATACTTTGCACATCGCCCTCATCGTCGCCAATGGTTATGCGATCCCCGACCCGAATAGGTCGCTCAAAGAGAAGAATGAACCCTGACGCAATGTCCGCAGCCAGGTATTGCAAACCAAAACCGATACCGACTGAAAGCGCTGTGAAAATAACAGCAATCGAGGTCAGGTCTACGGCAAACGCCTGCTTTAGTGCCAGGAGACCACCAACCATCATTACGACATACTTGACCAGGCGCGCAATCGTGTAACGAAGGCCTGGATCGATATGACGACGAGTAGCGATCCGCCGTTCTATCAGTCTGCTGCCCGTGCGCGCGGTGATGACTGTCAGAGCCAGGACTATGGCACCAATAACTATGCTCGATGCGGAGACAGTGATGCGCCCAAAGGTGAATTGTTGAGTGAGATAGGACCAGATGCGGTGCAGGAGACTGACACCGTCTTGCCAAAAAAGCAGTAGAGTCATGGTTACGCCATTCTACCTTCCCAAAAATTGCCTTTTGCGATCACTTACTTAATAACTTCGATGCATCTCTACCCTTTAGTAGTACGCTTAGACGCCATACTGAAGCGCAGCGAAGAATGCAGATAACTTTGTCTCGTCTAACTTCCCGCCAGTTCGTAAGCCGCTGCAGACGTCGACGGCAAATGGTTCGACTATTCTAACCGCCTCGCGCACGTTCTCTGGCTTCAAACCTCCAGCGAGAAAAAGTGGCACGTCGATAGTCTCTCTTATCCTGCGACTCAAACTCCAATCGTGGGTTCGACCTGTTCCACCAAGCTCCTTCACTTTCAATGATTGGTTTCCAGAGTCCAGGAGAATCGCGTCTACAAAAGGTGCGATCTCCTGGGCCTCCTCAACAGACTCGGGTCCAGTGACGTGAATGACCTGGACCAGCGAAATACCAGGTAACGCTGTTCGCAGATCCGCGTATTTTCCCTCAACCAATCGATCGCAAATCTGAATCGTGTTAACACCGAGGCGTTGCTGCTGATCGATGATTGAGTCGACGTCCTGCTTGCAGGTAAGTAGAAACGAGGCCACACCGGGTGGAACGACTGCGGCTATCTCAGCGATCAAGCTCTCATCGATGGGCCCTGGACCGCTGGGCATTGCTGACACCAACCCAATCGCCGAAGCCCCATGATCGATTGCCATCCAGGCTTCCGCAACCGTAGCAATGCAACAAACTTTTACTCTCGGATTAGTTATCGCCCGCATTTCGTGGAGTGAAGTGTTCCGGCAAGTCAATGATGCTTTCGAGATAGAGGTGCGGCTCGGCCCTCAACAATCGTGAACTGCTCGGATAGTTGCTGTGCACACCAACAGTGAAAACGTTTCCGCGTTTTCCCATTTCGATATCTTCGGGAGCATCGCCGACGTATGCAGTCTCTTGCGGCTGGCTATTCAATCTTTGTAACGCCAGCTCCAACCCTTCCGGATGTGGCTTCTTGTTGACGATGTGTTCATTACAAACGACAGCATCAAGCAAGCCGTTTAAGACGGAGAGCTCCATTTCGCGAGTCACGCGCGAATGGCTTCCGCTCGTTACTACACCAAGTCTATAACCGTTCGCGTGCAATGTGCCGAGCGTTTCACCAACACCATCAATCAGCGGCGCTGTTTCTTCCCCATAATGCTGCAACCAGAGCGCGTCTGCTCTATCCCACTGATGTTCTGGTAGCCCGAGTGCCCGGTAAGTTGAATACCAGTTAGGCGAATAGTTCGCTTCATAGATGTCGAGGGCAAAGGCAACACCTAGCTCAGCAAACGTCTTTTGAAAAGCAGTCAGTCCGAGCTGAGCTGAGTCAGCTAACGTTCCGTCCCAGTCGAATATAAGCGTAGTGATCCCACTGGTGATGTTTCGCATTTGTATTGATATTGCCAGAAGTGATTGCTGTTTGGTAGCGCCTCCTTGGAGTGCGGGGACCTGTCACCGCACTCCAAGGAGGCGCCTTACTTGTTTTATATTTGGCTCAAGTAAGTTCGTTGACTAACTCTGGTGTCGAAAATAGAATGCGCCGCGTTACGCGTCATCTTACTCGGACCAGCTAATGGACGACATCTTCATCGCCATCACCACTCTCTTTTTACTTCTCGTCGTACTCGCTGCTTTTGTTTTACCAATTACTGCGTTAGTAATTGCAATACGGTCCAAAAGAAAACTCAGTCAGCGCCTTGCCAATCTGGAAGCGGCACATGGACTACCAACCGCTGAAGCACAAGCATCACTGCAACAGCTGAACGTACGCATTCAGCGACTCGAAGCAATATTGTTCGCGAGACCGGCACCCTCGCCGCAGGTTGTTGAAGAACCACGATTAGAAAAGGAACCAGCACCAGCTCCGCCACCACCCCCGACTCCAATCCCCACTCCAACCATAACTCCAGCGCGCACCGCCAATGAACTTGAATCAATGATTGGACGTCGTTGGGTGGGATATGCGGCGGTATTGCTAATTCTTTTTGCGACGGCTTTCTTTCTCAAATACGCGTTCGAGAATCGCTGGATCGGAGAGGTGGGACGCGTCGCGATCGGCATCGCTGCTGGCCTGTTGATGACATCGATTGGGTTCAAATATTTCAAACGCGGCTGGCGAGTCTTTTCACAGATACTGACAGGTGGCGGAATTGTACTGCTCTACCTTTCAGCTTACGCCGCGTTTGGCTATTACCATCTCGTCCCACAAAAGGCCGCGTTTGCGTTTCTGGCGATTCTTATTGCGGAGGCCGCCACTCTCGCTCTGCTCTATAACGCACCTTCAATCGCAATCATGGCATTGATCGGCGGTTTTTTGACTCCGCTGCTACTACACACCGATCGCGATCAACATCTAGCGCTCTTTGGCTACATCATCGCAATAGATCTAGGTGCATTGGCGTTACTAAAACGTTGGCGAGGCCTTCGCACCCTTGCTTTCATTGGCACGCACCTATTGTTTTGGGTTTGGTACGAGCAAAACTATCACGAACAAAAGCTCGTTGCTGTGGTCGTCTTTCAGCTAGCTGTCTTTCTGATCTTTCTCGCCGCTCACATTGCCGCTCGACTACTAGGCCGGCTCCAATCCACCTCGCTGGAAGACATCTGGTTAATAGCAGTAAACCCTTTTGTGTTTTTCGCTACTGCCTATCACCTGCTCAATCCCTTCTATCACGACTGGATGGGAGTGTTCGCGATCGCTATGGCTCTCCTGTATGCAGGTGCTGCGAAACTGCTGCTGGATCGGACAATCTTGAATCGCGCGGAGTCGCTATCGTTGATTGGCATAGCGCTGACCTTTGTCACGATCGCCATCCCGGTTCAGCTGCGTTCGAATTGGATAACTATAGCCTGGGCAATTGAAGCACTCACGATGTTGTGGGTTGGAATTGAAACAAGATTACAGCGACTGCGCATTTCTGCGTGCGCGCTGTTTGTGCTGGCGCTGGGCAAGATGTTGTTCTGGGACACACCACTCAATCGCCCAATATTCACGCCAGTTTTCAACCGCTACTTTCTTTCGTCGTTACTTGTGATCGCCTGTTTATTCGGCGCAGCAGCTCTCTACCACACACTTGCCGAGCGAAGAGACATCTCCGCCAAGCCTCTCAAGCTAGTATTTCTGCTGGCGGCCGTAATCGCACTCTGGTGGGTATCTTCAATTGAGACTTTCACGTTCTTCAACGCGAAAGCAATTGCGCAACGAATCGCCGAAGATGCTCGTCATCAGCGCTGGCTGGGACAAATGGCTCTTTCGGTTGTCTGGGCAGTTTACGCAGCCGGGCTCGCCGCGGTCGGATTTGTGCGGCGTTCGTCAGCAACGCGCTGGGCGTCTCTTTCACTCTTCGCTCTGACAATCGTTAAAGCAATGCTAATCGATATTGCGGGGTTGCAGCAGTTGTATCGAATCATCGTTTTCTTCGTACTTGGTGTTTTGTTGTTATTGGTAGCCTGGGGTTACCACAAAGCTTTTCAGGCAAGGGAGTCGTCAACATGAAAATGGTACGTCCACTTGTGCTGATCGGCGCGACGCTGATGGCATCTGTTTTGGCTCTTGCTCAAAGTCAACTCTCTTCGTGGCCGTTTTTTGTCGAAGTCAGTTCGAGCATGTCACCCGGCCTCTACACGCTTACAGTGCCACTTCACGTGATGGGCCAAGCGCGAGATGACCTTGGCGATTTGCGACTATTCGATTCTGAAAATCATGAGATTCCCTATGCGATTCGAATCCGCAGAGAGATTGACGAGCAAGAAGAATTCGAGACTGACATTTTCAATGAAGTCACCTCTGGGATGTCCACCGAAGCAACTATTGATCTTGGTGAAGGGTCCGATGAACACAACCAGGTTGAGATTCAAACTGCGGGTACGAACTTTCGGCGGCGGGTAACGGTCGAGGGCAGCGATTCGGGAACACAATGGAAAACGCTTAAATCGGATGCCCTAATTTTTGGTTTTCAGGCGGAGGGCAAAGCGGTCGAGTCAAACACTATCACTTATCCGGCTAGTCGATATCGCTACTTGCGGGTGCGAGTTAACGCAGATGAAGTGAGTGATAATCGTGCGCCAGACATTACAAAACTAACAGTCTTAATGGCTGTTCGCGAAAAGGGTGAATTGACGACGTGGGCAGTAGAGGTTCCGTCTCATCAGCTGATTCGCAATCAAGGAGCACATGCGTCTGCCTGGTTAATCGATTTCGGTGCCCGAGTGCCCTGCGATCGACTTAGTCTCACCATCGCAGATCCATCGTTCTACCGTCCGTTTCAAGTTGAAACGGCCGACGATCCGCAAAACCCAACGCTCATTGCAAGCGGCAATTTGAACCGGAGAGCCGGCGAAGAACAGAAACCTCAGCTGATCACGTTCGATAGCGAACAACATGTGCAAAAGCTGCGACTCCAAATTACCGACTACAGCAACCCAACTCTCTCAATAGACTCAATTCAAGCCAGTGCCCCTGCGCGAGAGTTAGTATTCGAACTAAAGCAACCGCAAACGCTTCCCTTGCGACTCTTCTTTGGTAACCAGAAAATTCTTGAGCCGCACTACGACTTCGAAAACGAGTTGAGCACGAAGTTGAAAGCGCCACTGATACAAAGCTCAGTTGGCAATACCAATAAGAACGCCGCCTATACACCCGAACCGATTCCGTTTACGGAGCGGGTTCCGTGGTTGATCTATTTAGTGCTGGCGGGTTCGAGTGTCGCATTGGGTTGGATACTCTTTAGCTTAGCGAAAACCACGCTGCAACGAGAGACGGTCCTGAAGCAGGATCAGTAGCCGAAGGGTCCTACAAAAAAGGCGTATGTCGTCTTCTTTTTCAAGGGAGCACCTCCAAACAAGCCTTGTAATGGTTCTGAGTGCGGCGAGTTTACAACGAAGCGAGGTGGTTCGTTAAGAAAATGCTTACTCAAGTTGCTGTTTGGATCGCTCTGATTAATGTGGACGACCACAAGCGTAATGGCGCGCGCGACTTTCGGTTGTACTGGGCCGCGGCTCGATTGTAGAGCGAAAGAAGTTTTCGTTGATCGCACATCGCCTCAATCAGCGCACGACGACCAAACGTCTTCTCGATTGTCACACACATTTTCCAACCGACAGTGTACCAGGCGCCCTGTTCACCGAAGAACGACGAGACTGCGTTGTTAATCTCATCGTCACTTAACCGACTTGCCAACACATCCATGAAAAACTGTTCGACCTTTTTTAGATCGTTGTTGAAGTTTCCCACGTCCCGATCCCAACGTATGCGGTCTTTTGCCTCACTAAGCGCGTGCGGATGGAGGTTCGGACCCCCGGCCGCCGCCAGCATCGCAAAGCCTTCACCAAACGCGCCAATGTATCTGATCACTGTCTGCACATTCCGGGGTAGTCGTTCAATCTGAGTGGACGTTTGTTTTGTAGGACAGGCGGTGCCGTAACCGATGTGGTGTAGTTCATGGGCCAGAGTGTTTTCAAATTTCGCTTTGCTCTCAGCTGGATTGAGATAAAGAAAGATGGCCGGGTCTGTGTCCACTTCAAAGACGAAGCTGTTCTCGCGCGGCTTAATCACTGGATAGATCTTCGCTTTAATTTGAGCTTGCCTCGGCAAGTAAGCCCGAGCTAGTTGCGCAGCGTGGGTCACGTCGGCAGCTTTCCAGGTCTTCAGTGTTTCGGCGAGCGACTCCGCACGTTCTAAAAGCGCTGAGGAGAGCACAAAGGTCTTGAAGTCTGTGTCTTCAAAAGACCGCTTCAGTGATGCCTCTCGCTTCTTGAGACGAACGTAACCTTCGGTTGCGAAAAGGTTTTGCCAGTCGGCGTCGGTTAAAGGTTGATTGAGTTTTCGCTTAGCGAGGATTGCGAGAACCGCGTCGGCTTCGTCGGAAATGATGTTCACCGAAACTTGTTGAGAATTGGACGAGGGGCGGCCACGGAGTGCCATCCCACCAATTGGAATCCTCACCTTGCAGTCGTTGCGCCAGCGGATCTTCAAAGGAACATTAGCATCGTGGATTGATGCTAATGTGAAGGCCACAAGCGCAAACGACAAAAACCGAAGCATGTACCAGAATCCCCTCCTGGATTGAGATAGTGTTTTCTACATGACAAACACCACAGCTACCAAACATGTGAAGGTTTTGAAAAGAGAATTCGCCACGGATAAACACCAATGACACGGATCCTGTGAGCAGTCAACGACGATGCGCGTTTTGCTGAGAACATGACCTTTTCCGTCAAGTATTGTGCTGGCTGCGATTACTATCCGCTTCGACTGTGCCGGAGATGATTGGGCCAGAGCACAAAGGCAAATAATGATATTAGGATAGATTTGGCTGGTCTCACGAGTCGCATCTCCACGGTTGGCTGAATTGCTGAATTAGAACATACCTCCTGCTTTCCCGGTCAGATTGACGCCCGAGCAAACTGTCTTTCGAGGTTATTAGAACGGTCAAAATACCCTATTGTTCCATCTCTTTCGACTGTGATATATCTCAATAGGGCAGACAACCTGAGTCGGCCCTGGTAATTAAGAACCAACCCCACTCTCACTAACCCAATCAGGATTTTCACAAACGTAAGAAATCTTAAAAACAGCGGGGAGCGTGTCCGGTCCTCTGAGACCACGAAAACGGACACCTTGATTTGACTTCGAAAGACTCTCTTCGCCGTTTGTGCGTCCAAATTACCAAGCATGAATTCCATTTACCTAAGCCTACTCAAGGGGACTATGGCACTCCTTATCAGGACGGCGTTCTTCACCGCGCTGACAGTAGTGACTCTTTGGTGCGGAACACCAAACACCGCTGCCCAAAACAGCACTGTTAACCTTACGGATTTTGGGGCCGTCGGTGACGGCAACACGGATTGCGGTCCGGCACTGCAGGGAGCACTAAATGCGCTTGCTGCCGCAGGTGGGGGAACATTAATTGTTCCGTCGGGAAAATACGCGATTGCTACACCTGTCTCTCGTGATTTCACAGTCGCCGGAGTTTCAATCGTCATCAAGGGAGTTGCGTCGTCAACCACGGTCGACCCGTTGGGAACTGGTAATGAACTGAGTCAGGGACTAAACCTCGTCTCAGAGTTTTATCCTCGCACTGGCAGCACACAAAAAGCGATCAGCATCAGCGGACTCAAAAACCTCTTAATCAAGGACATCGCGTTCGTGGGCACGCCTGATGTTCAAACCGATGCCGCGGTCACACTTCAGTTTGATCGCGTGGAAGATGTGACCATTCGTCACTGTGAATTCTATGGACTCAGCGCGCTGGTGGGCGAGGGGGCAGTTGTATCGGCTTTCCGCAGTAACCTCCGCATTGAACAGACTAAGTTTCTCGGGTGCACAGGTAATAGCGGAGCGTACGTTCCTTTGGTCGAAAATCTTCAATGGAAAGGAATCACCGTAACAGACTCTGTTTTTCTGGATTACGGTCAGAGACCGGAGTTATTCGGCAAGCTTGGTCTGGCGGCTCCTATTTCCTGGATCAATATTGGCAACGCAGCAGCCACCACGAATGAATCTCCAAGACGCCAAGTGGAGATTCGCGACGTCTTCCTTGATGAGGGCGGTTTGATGGGTATTTCCAGTTTACCTGATCGGTATCAGCCTCCGAGCGCACCAATAGACTTGATCTATGTCTCCGGTCTGCACATGAACGTAACCAACCTTGGCTCTGACGGAAATTACTTCAGATTAATTGGGGGAGTGCTTATTGAAGATTCGCACTACGGTTGGAGTCACAACGCGAACTCAGCAGTGAATCTCGCCTATGTCCAGGAAGCAATCCTCGACAAACTTGAATGTATTGCAGCTGCTAATCACATTCGTGCCAACGCCGCGACCGACAAATTGACAGTTATCAATTCGGTCTATGAGTTCCTCGATTCGGACGCGCAGGTTACCAAGGTCATTAATACCCAAACACCTGAAGAGGATCCGGTGCAATTTGTGCGGCAACGTTTTGAAAGCGTTCTCGGTCGCGAACCGGATCCAGCCGCGCATTTTTATTGGTCTAGACTACTGCTGCAATGCGGCGAGGATGCAAATTGCCTGAGTCAACAACAGGCTCTCCTTAATGCTTATCTCGACGACTCTCCCGCCCCGAGCTTTTCGATTACGGGAACAGTTTCAGGCGACAACGCGACACCCTTATCAGGAGTAACTGTCAAACTTGCTGGCTCGCAAACCGCCGTCACCGAGACCGATAGCAACGGCAACTATAAGTTCGCCAATCTACCAACGAGCGGTGTGTACACCGTTAATGTTTCAAAGGCGCCCTACACGTTCAGTCCAACGAGTACCAGCATTAGTCACGTCGCGACCGATCAGACTCTTACCTTCTCAGGTTCGTTAGATAAATTTGCAATTCAGGGTTCTGTCAAGAACGGATCAGAACAAGGGGTTGGCGGGATTACGGTTACGTTAGCTGGATCCCAGAACCGAACAACGACGACTGATCTCGAAGGCAACTATTCCTTCACTGAAGTTCCAGCGGGTGGTAACTACACAGTAACACCTTCGAAACTCAACTTTGTCTTCACTCCTCTAAACCAAAGCATCACAGATCTAAGTAACAGTCTGACATTCGACTTCACGCTCGTTACTAACACCATAAGCGGACGTGTGACCAAACCCGATGGTGATGGACTATCTGGAACCACAGTCACACTGACAGGATCCCAGCAAGCAACGACGACGACCGATGTCGCAGGTAACTATTCCTTCACTAAGCTTCCGGCGGGGGGCACGTACACCGTTACGCCTTCCAATCTGAGCTATCTTTTCACACCGCTGAATCAGACCGTCACAAATCTGACGAGTGATCAGACCATCAACTTCACACTCGTTACTTACGGGATTACTGGCAGAGTTACCAAAGCTGGCGGCAATGGACTGGCAGGAACTACCGTGACGCTGGCAGGTTCGGCAACTGACAGTCAAACAACAGATGCCCTGGGGAACTACTCGTTCGTTAATTTACCCGCCGGGGGTAACTACACGATCACAGCGTCAAAGCTCAACTATACGTGTACGCCCGCAGCACTAACTGTTGCAAATCTTAACGCCGACCAGATCGCCAATTTCTCAGCAGAACTCAATTTCGGTGTGCCGGTGCTGTTGACTCTTCCCAACACCACGCGCGCTGTGGCGTTGGATTCAGTACTACACACCGATGAGCCATTTCTTCCGCGTTATAGTCGTGCGTGGGGGACCGACGATCGCACAAGAATCATCCTCTTCGCCCAGAACTTTCAGTTGGCTGCGGGGGAGGGTGCGGCAGCGTTTACGGCTGACGCCGAAGATGCCTCGGGTCGGCACTACGCGCTGACGGTTGAATATGTGGTTCAAGACGATGAGGTCTCGCACGTAACCAACATCGTCATCAAACTGAATGACGACTTCACAGACGTGGGTGATGTGTTGCTCCAGATTACCTTCCGTGGGATCGTTAGCAATCGCGTGAGGGTGGGGATCGGTCACATCGGCGGAGGGCCACCTGATGTCCCTTAGCTCGGATTGGCTTACTTCAAGATCTCGAAATTCCAGACACCACCGGCTTTTAGCCCGGTGGAGTTTCAGTTTCAAGCTAGTCCTGGAACTCGCACTACTTCCTCGTATTCTTGTAAACCACGCCACCTTTCATCACAAATACAACTCGCCTCACCGCTGTAATGTCCTTCAGTGGATCTCCATCGAGCGCAATGATGTCGGCTTGCAGCCCTGGCGCGATCGAGCCTATTTGATCCGACATCCCTAGGGCTTCCGCACCAAGGGAGTTAGCGGAAATCATTGCCGCCATCGGATCAACTCCACCATCGCGGACTCGATCAATAAACTCTTCAGCGTTCCGACCATGTGACCCAGCAACCGCATCTGTGCCGAAAACAATCTTCAGACCCGGCATCTTTGTCGCCCGTTGCACAAGTTGATGATTAAGCGGCAGGATCTTCTCCATCGCCGCGAAACCTTCTTCTGTATAACCCGGTGTGCCGAGATATTTCTGTTTGTTCAACAGATAGTTTTCGATAACCAGACCAGCTTGAGGATCGAGATACGTGCCCTTTTGAGCCATCAACTGTAGTGCTTCGTCGGTGGCCATGGTCCCGTGCTCGATTTGGGCACAACCAGCCATCGCCGCAACACGAACAGCATCTTTATAAGCATGCACGACAGCACGCAAGCCTTGTTTCCTGGCTTCGTCGCAAGCAGCATTTAATTGATCCGGCGACAGAGTCATTCCTCCTCCCTGCCGAATGCTCTGCGATGCGAAGATCTTGATGACGTCCGCACCTGCTTCCTTTTGTTTTCTGACAAACGCACGAATCTCGTCTAGCGAACCTGTTCGTTCGCCGCGTCCGACCAGCGGTTCGACGGCAGTCAGAATGCGCGGTCCAGCAAGTTGACCCTTGGCAATGGCATCACGCAAAGGCAGATCTGTGGGTGAGCCCAGACTTTGAATCGTAGTGAAGCCTGCTATCAAGGTGGCCCATGCGTTCGCAGCTGAGCGATAAGCCGCGTCCTGGGATGTTTCGCCAGCGCCTACATTCTTACCGTCGCGGCCAAAGCTCCAGGTGATGTGGGCGTGGGCATCAATCCAGCCGGGTAACACGGTAAGACCCCGAAGGTCGTAGTCGATAGGCCCGGCGTTGGGATCTATCGCAACTATCTTTGAACCTTCGACAACAATGCGCTTGTTGCGAAGCACGTGTCCCTGGCCATCAAGAATGGTGGACGCAGCAATAACTATTCGTTTGTTTTGTGCAGGGACTTGTAACCAGGCGCTTGCTATCAGGATGAGTAGGATAAGACGGTGTATGCGCATCGTCGCGAACCTCCATTCGACGACGAATGATACAACGTTAGTGGCTCAATCCGAGTTAGCGGCCCATTGTCGAGTGAAACGTACCGGTCTCGGGCACTTGTTCTCTGGCTTTCTTTTTGATCAACTTTCGGCTGAGATAGCGACCAGGACTACACCACTTCGTCCGGTACTTGCCGATCGGAATTAGAGGAATGAAAAGCACAACGAACCACTTGGTTTGAATCGTGGATGCACACTCCGAACAAGGATCTTTTCCGCCGTAGATCTTAGTGCCGATGCCATTTACCGTGTAGGTTGAACCAGCACTGTCAGAAGTGGTAGAGGCATCGCAGGATTTGCAGAAGCCCGGATATCGATAGAAATGCTGGCAAATTGTCGAACAGAAGATGCCACTGTCGTCGCGCTTTCCCATCACGACGCGCGTGGCGCAGTTGGTGCATTTTTCGAACATGAGTCGCTCCTCTGTGGGATTCTTTAAAATCGATGGGCTAAGAACGTTGTTGGATGAGGTTTAGGACGTTGGCGTGCTGAGACTAACCGAGCGCGCGACGTCAGTATAGCACGGGTCGTTACGGTGAGAATATTGTTTGTTTTTCGGCGTCAAGCGTTGGTTTCAGTCTCAGCGCCAACTCTGCGTAGCAAGTTCTTAAGATCTTGTGTCAAAACTCGCGCCCAAAGCACCCGAGTAAAACTTTAACCACGAAGCTGCAATGCCTTGTACTAGACAGGCAGATTGCGAGATGAAACTTTCGAGGGTGAAGAGACAAAGGAAGTGCCATCTGGTTTCCAAACCCAGTTTGAAATCAAAAGGGTTTCTCACTGAGTTTCTCAGAAGACTCAAAGTCTGTCTTAGTTTCCGCAGTCCCTTGAGTTTTGACATAGTCTCACGGCGAGGTGGTACTGACTTCATCCAAGCCCGGTTGCGGCTTAGCTGCGCTGCGTTACGCTGGTTCGTAATTCAGTAACACATTTCCATTCTTAAATGTCCGCGACGAGGTCCGCTTTAAGCGTAGTTTTCCTTTCACGCCTTCGAACATTGTTCTGCCACTGCCAAGAACCAGGGGATGCACTATGATCTGGTATTCATCGATCAAATGTGCCTCCGTTAATTGCGAGACGATGGTGCCGCTTCCCATGATCACCATGTCGTCTCCCGGCTCACTTTTCATCTTTCGGACTTCCTCGGCAATGTTGTCCTTCACGAGCTTCGTATTGTTCCACGTTGCCTTGTCCATCGTTCTCGAGAACACGACTTTAGGAAGGTTATTCATCCCTTCGGCCACTGTGGGCACCATCTCGTAGGCTTGCTTTGTTGGCCAGAAACTCACCATGAGATCATAGGTTTTCCTACCAAACAACAGGACTCCACCGCCACTCGCGTTCTCAGCGGTAAATTTGTTCCACTCATCGTCGGCATTCTTGTGTGCCCAACTCATGTCGTTATTTGAATCAGTAAAGTACCCATCCAGGGTGATGTTATTGAAGACTACTACTTTCCGCATTGCTCTTCTCCTTCGATTAAGTTCCTGCGTCTAGTAGTCGGATTTCGAGTGTCAGAATCGACACGGTGGAATTGAGAATTGTTTTAACTGAGGCAAAGATTTTACATCGCCAGGAAAGCGGTCAGACCAATGCGACATACTGATAGTTCTTGCCGATCCTTCAGCCCAAAGCTTCCAGTAATCGTCCGCCTCGCACGAGTAAATGATCAGCAAGCTCAACCATTCTGCGGTTGGGAATCGCAAATGGGCGTTGCATTAACACGCGTCTCATTGCCTCGCGCTCACGCCCAGGACCAAGCCAGCACGCATAAAGAATTAGCGCCGCAGCGGTTGATCGACTAATACCCGCTTCGCAATGGATCAAAACCTTACCTTTAGTTGATCTTAGGTTCTGCGCAAGTTCCATGAGGGCTTGCACGTCGCTTTCCTGTGGACCCGTCTCCTCATCCAGCGTATCGCCAAAAAGCAGGCGTAACTTACGAGACGCGTTGTGATAACCAGTCGGCGGTTCATCATTAGCTGCTCCAATCGAGATGAGAAATGTGAAGTCTCGACAGCGCTCGGGAGAACTGAGAATGGCACTGGCTTCAGCCCGACTAACAACCTCGATAAACAAACCCTGCATAATCATGCGTTGCAACTGTCTACTAAAAAGGTGATCGGGTATGAAACACTGAGTTGTCTTGAGAGAAGTGGCGGAGGGGACAGGACTCGAACCTGCATAGCCTTTCGGCCGGCGGTTTTCAAGACCGCAGAGTGGGCTTGAACCTAGTCTGACCTCCACGGATTTACCAATATAAATCAGGGTGCGCAGCCATCAAAGTGAGCGAGGTAAGGGTAGGGTAATTTCCATCACCGCGCCATCTAAGCGCCAAGTTTCGGAAAATGCGCTGGACAGCGGTCTTTCCGGATTAAGACCAATCGACAAAAAATTCGGTTCATTTTTCTTCGATCTTTCGTGGCCAGAATTGACGCGATAGGAGTACGTTTTGCCCTCATCACCTTCGAATTCAATTATGAAGGGATCAACATTCGAATATACCTTCCTACGTTGCCCACGGAAGCGAACGTGCATCTTCCCGTCTCTTATCGGCCCAAGAGTCAACTCCAGAATATGCTCGCATGTGTTCGTTGAAATTAGATGGAAAACGCTCCACAGGCGCGCTACCCGCAGAAATAGCGATGAATCACCTTTGGCATCCTTCCAGAGTACAGGTAATGCGCTAGAAGTAGCTTTAACGGAGGTATTAATGCCAAATACAAACGTTTGAAAGAAAGTATCTTCGAGCCGATTGTTTGGAAATTGTTTTGGTTTCTCATTAAGCAGAATTAGCTTCGCTCTTAACGTAGCTATTTCATCCGCCGAAACAGCTCCGTAAGCCATGTCTGATCCGAATCCGGTGTCCACTTCTTGGA
>DASYRR010000276.1:0-52195 GCA_036004125.1 Pyrinomonadaceae bacterium
ACAGGTCGTGGTCCATGCTGAGATTCACTGTACCAAAGCGGTGACAAGTCCCCGCACTCCAAGGAGGAGCAGAAAAATGTCTCACATCATCGACGCTGCGGTCTCTTCAACTTCCTCGCTTTCGACAAGCGGCGTTTTTCGTTCCGTCTTCATCTGTTTGCGGAGACGTTTAGCGTCGAATGCATCTCGCGAGCGATCGCGAAGGTTGACGACTTCATGCCGGACGAGCGCAGCTATTAAGCGATACGCTTCCGCACGAGCCATGCCTCGAGTCATCTCTTCCAGTTCTTCATAACTGATAAAACGTCCAATGCGGGCACCGATGTCGCGACTCTTGATAATTGTGGTGCCCTTCGGCATTGCCTCATAGGTACCATGAAGATACATCGGTAAGACGCCCACTTTTGCATGCAGCGCAAGATAGCCAATCACAGGCTTGTAGTCGGCCATGATTCCTGTCATTGAGCGCGTACCTTCCGGAAAGATAAGCGCGTTGTAGCCACGATCCAGAAACGAACGCGCGTGTCTGAGCGATTGTCGGAGTGAGCCGGTCCGTTCCATTGGTACCAGGTTTGTGAAGTTTTCCATCACTGCCCGTTTGTACTTTGTGTCGAAGAAGTAGTCTGCTGCTGCCAGGGCTACCAGGTCCTGCCCCGAGTCGCCCAGGGCCATCTTGGTCAATCCCATGTCGAGATGGGAGCAGTGATTGGCGGCAACGATAAAGTTTGTGTGCGGAGGAATATTTGAGCGCCCCTCGTAGTGGGTTCGCAAAAACTGGTCGTAGAACATTCGCTGAAGTAAATCGCCGGCTTTATTTCCCGCGGCTCTGACGAATGAAGGAATCTGGATTTCATTGTCTTTTTGTCGTTCATCGGCACGTACTTCTTGTTTTGCAGCTCCACCACCGCGACGGTTCACGACACTAATCAGTTCTCGTATATCCTGGATCTCATTGAAACGTTCAGGAGCCGAGATCGACCCCCCAGCGCTTTCGATGGAGGTAGCGAGTTCCACAAACATCAAACTGTCGAAGCCCAAATCGCTGAGTCGAGTATCAACAGCAACTTCCGACCGCGGTCGATTGGCTACGCTGGCAACGATTCCCAACAACCATACTGAATCAGCGTCTGTTACCTCTTTCGCAGTCGCACGGCGGCCGCTCTTCTCTGTTTGCTCGATGGATTCGATGATCTGCACCACCTCGCGCCGTTTCACTTTTCGCGTCGCGGTACGCGGCAATTCGATGTCAGTGAAGTGAAGCACCTTGACGCGTTTGTAATAGGGCAGGGAAGCGGACACTTCGCGGAAGTGTTCCTCGATGAGCCGCTGGAGTTCAGTTCGTGAAAGCGTAATGTCGTACTCGTCGTCTGGGACGACAATACACGCGACCTTCTCGCCGATACCATCAGGCAAACCAACAATGCTTAGTTCCTTGATGTGTGGCGAGTCTTCGTACAGCTCTTCGAGCTCATCCGGATAGACGTTCTTTCCGTTCGTATCCACAATGATCTCTTTCGATCGGCCGACCAGATACAGATTCCCATCATCGTCGACCCGGCCCAAATCGCCAGTGTAGAGCCACCGCTCGACCAGAGTTTTGCGCGTAGCGGCCTCGTCCTCGTAGTAACCAAGCATCACGTTTGGTCCACGGGCAATAACTTCTCCGACGCCCAGGGCGTCGGGATCGGCAATGCGAACTTCCACGCCAGGCAACGGCTTACCAACAGTTCCAGTCAACATCCGATTCTCTGGACGCGTCACGGTCAAAACAGGCGAAGCCTCGGTAAGACCGTAACCTTCCAGGATCGTGAAACCGAGACCGTGGAAGTCACGTTGAATTTTTTCGCTCAATGCGGATCCACCACTGATAAAGTACCGGATTCTGCCGCCCAATCCCTCATGTATGGGATAGAACAGCACCTGTCCGAAGTTCAAAGGCGTCTTATCTCGCAGCCATGCATTTGCGCGAATGAGGTTGTCGGCAGTCTTGCCAATCCAATCGCTGCGCTCGTATAGGCGATTCTTAATGCGCCGGTGGAGCAGTTCCCAAAGAGCGGGCACGCCCACCATACCTGTAACGTGTCCATTCTTGATTGCGCGCGCAAGCGCATCGCTCGTGAGTTCAGGTAGATATGTTATCTGAGCGCCGCGACTAAGCGGCGTAAGAAAGCCGGTTGAAAATTCGAATGTGTGGTGCAATGGTAAAACTGAGAGGACGCCGTCGCGAGTAGTCATGTCAAACACTGACGACAGCATGGACACCATGCTGGTCAGATTACGATGTGAAAGCATGACACCTTTTGGTTGACCGGTCGTGCCCGACGTAAAGATCAGGGAAGCAACACTCTGCGCATGGACTCGTTGTGGGAGCAGGGCAATCCGCTCGTCTTCAGTCGCCTCATCAGGCATTGCGAAGATCACTTCATAAGTCCAAACGCGAGTTGTGCCCTGCGCTTTGAGAAGTGCGCGCAGTTCGGGGTGATCCTGATCGATTGTTTCGCCAACAATGATCCCCGCAGCGTTACCGGTTCTGGCGAAATTCAGAATCTCGCTGGTAGAACTCTCGGGATCGCACGGAATGCAAGTCGCTCCCGCTTTGAGTACCCCGAAGTAAGTCATTCCCCACTCCGGACAATTGTTGCTAACCAACATGACGCGATCGCCCGGCTTGATTCCCTCGCTAACCAGAAAGCCGGCAACTCGCGTGGCGAGTTCACGTAGATCCTGGTAGGTGTATTGTTCCTTGCGACCGTCGCGTTCGATCCGCATCGCAACCCGAGTGGCGTGCCGCTTGGTGGATGTTTCGAAGAGTTCCACTAAATCGCGATACGTGTAGATTCGTTTTGGTTGGGCACGCATCTCGTCTTCCAATGTGGGGAAGACCCATTTCGTAAGACCTGGAAGGTGAATGTTGAGCCAGTAGTCGTACCAATCAAACTTTTCTGGATTCCAGGTTAAGAGTCCACGTTCGTCCTCGACAATTCGCTCAAAGAGTGAACGCACATTATCCGAGCGAAAGATGTAGGCATTCTCGATCGTGAAGGGTCGAAACATGTCGAAGGCTTCGGTCGTTTCCCGGGTCAGTTCTTCGACGCGTTCGACACCGCTTTTTACGCGGTCGATAACTTCGCCTACACGACCACCGCCCCAACGTGGTCGAACTTTGTCCAACAAGGATGAAGCTTTCTTTGCCGTGGCATTGAACATCGGAACCGACGCTTTTTCGTAGTATTCAGTGCTGACTGGCCGGGGCTCCATTCTTGACGCAATCCGATTCAGAATCCTGGTGCCTGTGTCCTTTTCCTGGAAGTGTCGTCGCTTATCAAGACCTACCAGACCGATGATGCGTTCCATGTTGTTCGGGTTTGAATCGCCCGTTGCGGCCTGGAAGACGAGACGAGGCTCTTCAATGCATGCCTGGGCAGAGACGGCGAGCATTACGGAAGCAACTTGATCGACAGGGGTGATATCGAGAATAAGTTTCTCGTTTGCAGGAATCAGCGTTTGACCTTTGCGAATCAGAAAGATGATCGGCGCCGTCGTCGTAAAGCCTTCATTCCAACCTGGAAACGGGTATGACAGCGCCGACTCGACAATACTGGGACGAACGATACTTCTCACCATCTCAGTCTCAGCCGCGACAAGCTGTTCGCCAAGTGACTTGGTGTAGGTGTAAATGTTGGGCCAGCCCCAATATGCAGCTCGTTCGACGCCAAGATCCGTTAGACGGGTGCGAGTCCAAACCTTTCGTTCGCGAGCCACTGCTAAGCCGAGAGCATCAGGATCATCGACATCGCGTCCTTCTTCGCTCAATCGCTTCCGTGCAAGTTCACGAAAACGCGCCGTCATCATCGAGTCACGAGCTTCCTCACGGACGCGTTCAGCTAGTTTCGCGCAATCGGCAATCTCTTGATCGACAGAGAACTCAACGCCCGGCGTTTCATGTTTTCGTGGAAAGTATCCGAGAACCGAGTCGCTTTCCCAGACAGCCCCCGATCGATTGCCCGCTACGAAACAAGTGGAGACGTGAACCAACGCAGGCCGCTTCATGCGGCGCGCGAAGGCGATTACGTTCTGCGTGCCGACAACATTTGTACGCAAACCACTTTCGAGAGTTGGGTTGAAGGTGACGTTGCCTGCGGAATTGATGACGATATCTATATCGTCTGCGATAGCCTGGGCCTCGTCTTCAGTGTAGCCAAGGTTGGTATCGCCGATATCGCCCCCTTTTACGATTACCTTATCGCGAACGAAACCCTCCAGCGCGCTGCCGTAGCGGTCGCGCAGAGGATCAAAGGGAGGGGCAGTGACAATGTTGTTCCAAAAACGAGCTTCAGACTCTTCCTGGGAACGTGCACGTACGGTTACGTAAACCTTTCCGACATTCGGAAAACGATGCAATAACATGCTCAGCGTTACCTTGCCGAGAAAGCCCGTGCTTCCGATCAGAAAGATTTTGCGATCCTTGTAGATTTCCGTAGGTGATAAATTCATAAGATTGGATGTCCGATAAGCTTTAGCTTGTCGTGCGATTGGCGCGTGGCGCCAAGATTCTTTTGAGCGTCAATAACGCCCCGCCCGACAAGACGCAAGCATATCGGACATCCCCTATTCCATATCGGCAATACTAATCATCGGCTGGTGCAGCATGGTTATCTCCGCTGAGTTGCCCATGTAGCTTCTGGCCATAGCAATCGCCTCAGTTAGATTGTCAGCCCTTTCCCACCCGAGCATCGCTGGTACGTGAACGTTTTCCGCACCCGCCGCGATCACTTTGCCGACGTGTTGCCGGCCATTTTCACCCCAGTACCACATAAAGAACGGGTGGGCTCCGTGATAAGCGTTGCCGCGACGATACATCTCAACGTAACTGGGATTGTTTGCAAACTCGCGTTCATATTTTTCGCGTAGCACAAACGCATCACGTGTCTCCGGCAATAAGCGATTGAAGAACTCGATGTAACTGGGATGAACCCGGTGATCAAAATCGTCGTAGCACGGATGCTGCAGAATCAAGACCCCACCCTTTTTCAGCAGCGGCTTGTTTCGATAGAAGTTGAAGTGATAACCGAGCGCCATCACTTGCACGAGCAAAGGATTGAGAATCGAATAGACGTTGTATGGTGAAATATCAGGTATACCCGTAATCAGGATGTCTGCCTGACCACGGATCGGGATGGCGTATTGCTCAAAACCCTTTGCGACAATCTTCTCGTGAACCGGATCAGTTTTACCTGCGTGACAGGCGATCATCTCGTACTGTGCGGGCCGCGAATGCAGCAGCTTTCGACGTGCGGGACGCGGCAGCTTGCTCATCGTGTAGCGCATGGCTTCAAACTTCATGCGATCGAAGGCAGTGAAGTCGTCCTCATTTTTCAGAAGAAAATCCATGTCACCCTTATACATGCGATTGTTGATTGCCGTTTCGATGTGAAAAACGTTGAGATGCTCGTCGACAATCTTGCCTAACCGGACGCACTTGCGATTGAGTTCAGAGCGCGCTGGATCCATGTAACTGTCGGAATCTCGAATCGTTTGTGGATCATGATGCGCTCGCAAAGATTCGTAGTCACATAATCCGACCGCAACCGATTTGTGACCGCCGTCCATCGGGACCAGGTTGATATTGACGTAAATCAGCAAGTCGCTTTCGGCGGCTCTGCGATTGAGCGTCAGTGGCTCTTTATGTTTTGTTTCACCAATCTTGACTAGTCCGTCCGTCCATTCTGCATCATGGTTGTAATAACGATCGGGGTAGTACTCATCAAAGACCCGCTGTCCGGCCATGCGCTTCATTTCCCACTCGGTCATCTTACGATGCAGCGAGTTGGCAATGATGATATGCACATCATCGACGCCATGACCCGCCAACATATCCACCACGATTTCCAGAATGGTTTGTCGAATGTCAGGTGTCGCCATTGGCGGTAATGGCAAACTGATGTCGTCCACGGCGATCGTCACTCGCATTCCCGGTTCGAGCTGCGCAAAAAGCGGATCGCACCCATGCGGATGATTGAGTGCATAGCGAATCGCTGCTTCCCGATTGGGCAAGCCCTTGATCGATGGATTCGGATAAAGCACACGGGTGCCGATGGGCAGGTCCTCAAGGATGAAGTCTTCACCTGACGGAATTATTCGCGGCGCGCTATCACGGTCGATGTAAATAACGGATTCGTGCGTTTTCCTGCGGAGTTGAAGTGCCATTTGGTTTATGGATGCGAGTTGTCTATTTACTTCAAATCCAAAATCGGCCAATCGTGATGTAGAGCCGTTTGTCGCAAACGCATGTCAGGATTAACTACTGCCGGGTGACCAACCACAGATAGCATTGGCAAGTCGCTCATGCTGTCCGTATAGGCAAAAGAGTCGCTTAGGCTTATCCCTTCACGCTCACTATACGTCCGAATCCAGGAGGCCTTCGTAGCTGCTGCCATAACAGGCGGTAGCAAGCGACCAGTTGCCATTCCATTTACGAATTCTAGTCGATTTGTTACGAATTCAGTGATGCCGAGATGTTCCATCAATGGCCTAACCGAGAGATCCAAAGCTCCGGTAATAACCACCTGCCGCAGCCCCAGGCTGCGCGACTTTTCTATTAGCTCGTAAGTGCCCGGGAAGACAGCGGGCTTTATAACGTCTTCAAAGAGATCCTGAGCGAAGTAACGCAGCCGATCCTCAGATTGGCCCTTGTAGCGTTTGAAGTAGAGGTCGTTAAAAACTTTTCGGCTATACTGGTCAGTGACCGCGAAGACGGGAAGACTAAAAAATGTCGTTGCGCTCTTGGTGAAGCTTTGCATAAGAGTCGACTGACGTTTCGCATAAAAGCCGAGTGTGTGCACGAGGTTCGTGCTTACTAATGTTCCTTCTAAATCGTAGAATGCCGCACCAGCCAAGGCTCTCCTCCAGAAATGACCCAGCGCAAGATGCGGAACATCTCGCCTTGCCTATCCTGATGGCGACCAATATACCGTATCGCAGCCAAATTTGGTCAGCCGCAAGCAAAACTATTACAAACTGTATGTCACAACTAGACAATTGGAGGTCTGTGAATGCGCATTTCACCAAATTACTCAGCAAAACTGAGATTTATGGTGCTAAGTTCCAGTGTAATTGCGTGTCTACTTCCCGCCGTGGGCTGTCAAAAAGAGGTGAGCGTGCCTCAGAATGCCGTCGACTCAGGCGACGAGAAGATCGCTGCCGCTAAAATCATCGAAGCGGATCAGCTATATCAGGGTAGAGAAGACATGGCCAAGGCCCGTGTGGCGGTGGCTACTCTGCGGCAGGCCGTTACCGCAGACTATGGCAGCTACGACGCGGCGTGGAAGCTATCGCGAGCGAGTTTTTATGTGGGCGACCATACTGACAGCGACGATGAAGCTGACGACATGTTTCGGGCCGGCATCGAGGCTGGCAAAGCAGCAGTAAAACTCCGGGGCGACAAACCTGAGGGACATTTCTGGTTGGGAGCAAACTATGGAGGAGATGCGCAACGGAGCACGCTTGCGAGTCTAGCGACGGTTCAGGATATCCGGTCTGAGATGGAGACCGTGATCAAGCTGGACGAGAAGTTTCAGGGCGGCAGCGCCTATCTAGCTTTGGGACGCCTTTACCTCCAGGCGCCCAAGCTTCTTGGTGGAAACACCTCGAAGGCCATCGACTATCTGAAGAAGGGATTATCTATCTCAAATAATTCACTCATGAAATACTACCTTGCGGAGGCGTACGTAGCTGAGAATCGCGACGCGGAAGCGAAGAAGCTAATCGAGGAGATAGTGACGATGTCGCCCGATCCTCAGTATGTGGCCGAACACAAAGACGCGGTTGCCAAAGCGAACAAGCTGAAACGAAAAATCGGATGATCTCAGATCTCAAATATCTCAAATCTCAGATCTCGAAACCTATGCGGTATCCTTTTTTGAGATCTGAGATCTGAGATCTGAGATTATCTGAGATCTGAGATCGCTACTGCCTGCCACTTAGTTTCCGAATCTCCTCAAGCGTTCGTTTGTGTTGTTCGAGTTTTTGGCCGGCTTCGGCGAGCTTTCCTTGAGCCGTTAGCCGCTGATAGTCGTCAAACTCCTGAAGCGCTCGTTCGACCAACTGTTGCAGGTTTTGCGTAGGTGTTGGAGATGGACGCGATTGCGGCGTCGCACTTTCCGCAGGCGTTGGTTGTGTTTGCGGTTGAGTTTCACCTGTCGGTTTCGGACTTGATTCACCAAACAGACTGGTCAAGGCTTCATTGAAGGTTTGGCCGTAACCCAGCTTTTCCTGAGTCGCAAGTACTACTAATCGCAGCTCAGGCATGGGACTCGTGTTCGCCTGCAGATAAATTGGTTCGACATAAATCAGCGAACGACCGATAGGAATCACCAGCAGGTGCCCACGGATCACGGTTGAACCCTGCTGATTCCAAAGCGTGAAATAACCGGACAGTTGAGCATTCTGATCAATGCGTGCCTCTATCTGCAGAGGGCCATCGATTAATCTCGACTTCGGAAAGTTATAGACCAGCAGCTTTCCATAGTTCTCCGCGTCACAGCGTCCAGCCAACCACCCAATCATGTTGTTTCGTTGGGCTGGCGTAAAAGGAAGGATTAGGACGAATTCGTTTTTCTTTTGCTCCCCGGGGAGCTGCATAAGCACGTAGTAGGGATCGATCGGTCTCGTTTCCTTCTGACGGTTCTCGTTCATGGCAATCTGGTTGGCCACACTCCAAACATCTTCTCGTTGGAAGAACACTTTCGGATTCTGAGTGTGATAGAGACCGTAGACCTCACCCTGGGTTCGAACCAGCGTTTCGGGGTACCTGATATGTGCACGCAAATCGTCCGGCATCTTGGAGGCGTCCTCGAAGATTGCAGGAAAGATTTGCTGGTAGGTGGCGATGATTGGATCCTGCTTATCAAAGACAAAAAACCGCACGGTTCCGTTGTATGCATCGATCACTACCTTCACTGAATTGCGAACATAGTTAACATTCCTGCCGGCGAAACTGTGATGGCTCGAATATGGAAAACTCGTCGACTGAGTAAATCCGTCGATCAGCCAATACAATCGACTATCATTGCCTACTACGATGTACGCATCCTTGTCATATGTTAGGAATGGAGCTACTCCGTTAACGATGTCAGTTATTTTTCTATGAATCAGTATTCGGCTCTCGCTCGTTACATCATCCGAAAAGGGTAGCTTTGACAAGTCGCCAACCGCCCACGCAATCAAGGTTCGTCGTAAGGCCCCGCCAATTCGAATACCCCCGGTACCCTGATAAGTTGTGTATGTATTTGTATCGCCTTGCGGGAAATCAAACTCGTTCTGCTTTGTGTTCACATAGACGTGGCGTTCCGTGAGCTCGCCGAAATAAATCTCGGGTCGTGTGACCTTAGTTTCTGCTGCAGTCGACTCGACCGGCATGTTTGACAACAGGAACTTTGGCAAGCCTTCAGGCGTGAAGCCGTTCGCGGTGTTCATGGTGACGCCATATCCATGCGTATAAATCAAACGCTCGTTGACCCAGTTGCGCGATGATTCGGGCAGTTTGGAGTCGTTAATCTCGCGCGGCGCCACCATTGTTTGTTGCATTCGTCCGGAAATCAGGTAGCGATCGACATCAACATCTTGAAAATCATAGTACGTGCGAATCGCTTGAATCTGCTTGAGGGTATCCTGCAATGCCTGCCAATCCCACAGCCGAATATTGTCCAGGCTGTCAAGATTGTTCTGGAGATCTAGCGCTTCGAGGGCGCTCTCGGTGTGGAAGTCGCGCAGCTCAATTTGGTCCAAGCTAAAACCTTTTCTCGTCCATTCGAGATTGTGGGTGATAAAGGGTGTTTCGCGATCAAGTTCATTTGGCTTCACCACAAAGCTCTGCACGTATGTCGGTACCAGTACAACGCCAATAATATAAACAACCAGCGGCAATGCTACCGCCACGAGTAGTAAACGAAACCGTCGCACGAAAAACGCGTTCACAACAGCAACAACTGCGGCAAGGATCAAGGCAATACAAACGAGAAGCAGCGCCGGCAAGACGTAGTGCGCCTCCGTATAAGTTACACCTGAAAACGTCTGATGATCGTCCCACAGAAAAGGGAACCGCATTAGATAAGTTCGCCAGCTCAGGACCATAAGAAACAACGCCAGAGCGCAGCAAACGCCCCGAAATGCAGCACCTGAGGACCAACGCACACTTGGTTTCAATACTCTTTGCGGAAGACCAAGAAGCGAATAAGCCACCGCGGCGCACAGAATAATGAAGCTAACACCCAGCAGCCACGAGCTAATCGATTCGTAGAGCGGAAGGGAAAACAAGTAGAAACCGAGCGGCTTACGAAAGATGGGATCGATAGTCGTGGTCGTCGGTTGATGCCAATATAGAGCGAATCTCTGCCAATCGTCTTTTACGCTTACGCCATAGATCAAGCCAAACACAGCCGAGAGAAGCCAGCCAAGCGGACGAATAAACTTCGCCGGAGAAAACTGAAACGGCTGATTGTTAAGAACAATAGTTCGCTGTTCAAAGGCGTTTGAACCAAACAAGCGCTGAAACAACCAAAACGTTGCGCTCAACAGAAGCGCTGTCAATAGAGTTGCGCCAATGAATAGTTCGACTTTGAGCTTGAGGATATACCAGTAGACTGAGGAGTAACCCATTGATCCGAACCAAAGCGCCGAAAGATAAACAGACACCCCCCGCGACAGAGTCAAGAGAAGTACAACAACAAGGAGAAGAGCCCATATCCGCCAGGCTCGACGTTTGCGCGGTCCTACGTCGATAACGTCGGGAATTTGTGATTCGCCAGATGTCATGCGGAGTAGAATACGCTGAAGTGGCTAGGCGCTCAATGCGTAAACGATCAGCTGATTTCTTGTTATTCTGGCCGTGTGTATAATGAACGCGCGTTCTGACCTCGACTTCCTTGTCGAAGTTGATCGACTTTCGCATGACGGTTTTCGTCAAATTACGGTGGCGCTTGAGAAAGCGATGTTGACGCCAGGCACAATTCTTCAGGGTCGCTATAACATCGTTCGCCAACTTGGTCAGGGCGGCATGGGTACGGTGTATGAGGCCGTCGATCAGCGTCTTGATACCACGGTAGCTCTGAAGGAAACGTTCTTTGCTGACGAGCGCTTGCGTAAGCAATTCGAACGCGAAGCTCGCTTGCTTGCGCGCTTACATCATCCGGCGTTGCCACGCGTGAGTGACCATTTTTCCGAAGGTGAAGGTCAGTTTCTCGTGATGCAGTATATTCCGGGAGACGATCTTTCGGAGATGATGACGCAAAAGCGGGGTCCGTTTCCTGCCGATCAAGTGTTGACGTGGGCTGACCAATTGCTTGATGCCCTCGATTATCTGCACACTCAAGAGCCTCAGATAATTCACCGCGACATAAAGCCACAGAATCTGAAACTGACCGCTCGCGGACAGATCATCCTGTTGGATTTTGGTCTGGCAAAAGGTCAGGCTGGTGAAATCTCACGCGTTACGACCGCTGCCAGTATCTTTGGTTACACACCAAACTACGCGCCGCTGGAACAGATTCAAGGATTGGGAACTGACTCGCGAAGCGATCTCTATTCACTCGCGGCCACCACCTATCACCTGCTGACTGGAACGAAACCTCCCGACGCCCTGACACGTGCAGCCTCGTTGGTCAATGGTCAACCTGATCCTTTAGTTGCGGCTACGCAGTTGAACGCGGCCGTTGCGCCTGAGGTCAGCCATGTTTTGCAGCAAGCGATGTCGCAGAATCGTGAACAGCGGTTTCTAAGTGCAGCAGAAATGCGGAAAGCGCTTCATCGAACCGAGCAAACGGCGACTGTGATCAATCGTGGAGAAGCGCAGACCGTATTGCGGCCTCCGACGACACCGACTGTGGCGGCATCAACCCTGGCGGCGTCGACTCAGGCAGTCGGACAACAACGCACCGTGGCAACGGGAGAGACAACGGTAGTACGACCATTAGCTGGTGGTACGCGTCGCCGCCTTTTCCCCTGGTTACTCGCTGCGAGCGCGCTGCTGGTAATTGCTACGATAGGCTTTGGGTTCTACATGATGCAGAAGCGCGACGACGTACTTGTAAAGTTGGAATCAGCAAGTCCATCGCCCGAGCTCAGTTCGGCGCCAACAATCGAGCCCAGTGTGAGCCCGGATCAAACTTTGGAATCGACTCCTACACCTGCTCCTAGACCCACGGCAAGTGAATCGAGGACTCCTAAAAAGGCGGAAACCGCTGCTCCTGCAGAAGAACCTAAGAAGCAGTCGACTCCCCAGCCCTCTAATGTGCCGCATCCAGACACGCCGGTGCAGCAGCCCAGTCCGGGACATGAGGCTGAGGCCCCGGGAACGCCAGACGTTCCACGGGATCCGACTTTTCAAACTCCGCCAAGAACCAGAGTGAATCCAAAGGGAGTGCCTAATGTTCGAGTCATGCCGGGCGGAGTTGTAATCAGAAACTTTCCGGATGGCTCGCAGGTAATATCCGCGCCGGATGGTTCGCGAATCTATGTTGCTCCCGACGGCCGCCGGCAGGTGCTTAGTCCACCAAGACAGAGGCGCCGACCCGGGCCATAATCGTTGGCAAATCATTTCTGCGTTGCTCACATCATCGTTGCTCAAGTAGGATCCCGGTTCACCGAGAACCAGTCTGCTGAGATAAATCTTGCGGTTCCGAGGAGAAGCAAATGAGTAAGCCTACAAAGATAAATGTGGTCTTTGTTGTGTTCGCGATATGCGCGACGTTGGTTGTTGTAATGTCGGGCGGGCTTGGTGTTCGCGCAGAGACCAAAAAGCTGGTTCCACCAGTGATCCGCATCACACCAGCCACTCCGGTGTTCGATGAAAAAGAACGGTTGGCTGAACTGGGCCAACGTCGAGCGCGAGTCGCGCAAAGCATCGGGACCAAGTCGCTGCTTGTTTTGTTCAGCACTGAACCGCGCGTCTATGCCAACGACGTCGACTACCAATATCGACAAGAGAACAACCTCTACTACTTAACAAACCTTAAGCAGAAAGGAGCGACGCTCATCCTTCTGCCTGGCAACACGCAAACACCCGAGATCCTGTTCATGCCAAGACGTAATCCCGCAGCAGAAACGTGGACTGGTCATATGTACAGTCCGCAAGAAGCTTATGAGATTTCCGGTGTCAAAGAGATCTGGGAAGCGAATGAGTTTAAACCATTCATTGATGCGCTACGAAATCGGCAACCATACCGGCCTAGTAAAGCCGAGAACATTTTTATGTCGGAGCTTCCCGCCGCAACGCAGATGACGAATGGCAACGGTTTTGAACCATTGTTAGACGCCGTCGGTAAAAACGAAGCTGGCTTGTATCTTCTCATGACGCGGGAAATGGAGAGTCGGGAGTACAAACTGGAGCAGCGTTTCGCTACTGACTGGGTGAAAACAGCATCGGGCTTTAGTGTGAAGAACGCCTGGCCGATCTTCGTGGAAATGCGTTTGAAGAAGTCTCCAATGGAGCTACGTTTATTGCAGCACGCGATTGATATCAGTACGGAAGCGCATGAGCGTGCATGGGTGGCAGCCGGCACTGCCAAGTGGGAATACGAAGTTGATGCCGTGATGGCCTACACGTTTAAACTAAGAAATGCAGATAACTGGGGTTACCCCGACATAGTTGGCTGTGGTCCAAATGCGACGACTTTGCATTACCAGGAATCTCAGGGTCCGGTGAAGTCTGGAGAACTCCTGTTGATGGACGTTGGCGCTGAGTATGGTCATTACACCGCCGACATCACTCGAACGTTTCCCGTAAACGGCAAATTTTCACCTGCGCAGGCAGCTGTTTATCAAATTGTCTACGATGCGCAGGAAGCGGTCGCTAAGGCTTCGAAACCGGGAGCGACGTTGTCTGATGTGAGTAGAGCTGGCACGGAAGTTGTCAAGGACGGCTTGCTGAAGTTGGGCTTGATTACAGATCGCAATTCCAATCAGTATCGCATTTGGTTCATGCATGGAACTTCGCACTGGCTGGGAATGAATGTTCACGACGTTGGTGGTGGCGCGAAGATTGAACCAGGAGTCGTATTCACGAATGAGCCCGGTATCTATGTGCGACTGGACGCTCTCGACTATTTACCCGTTGGATGGAAGCAAGAAGAGTGGGACAAGTTTAAGGAAGCGATTCGCCCGGCGTTTGAAAAGTACAAGAGCATTGGCGTGCGGATTGAAGACGACATGCTCATCACAGCGGATGGTGTGAAGTGGATGAGTGAGGCGTTGCCGCGGAAGTTGTCAGATATCGAGGACTTTATTGCTCGGGCGAGGAAGCAGTCGGAGTAAGGAAGAGGTCTTGGGCCTTTGGGGCTTGAGATCCGATGTGGATTCCCGTGGTGATATGGATCAAAGACCAAAGAGTTGTGCGCTGATTTAGAGACTGAACGAATACACCCAACCAAAGTCTTCTGATTTAAGATCAAAGGCCAAAGGCCTTGCGCCTAGTTCTTTCTAAACAACCCCTTGATCCACCCCGAGAACCACCTCAGGGCAGTTCGAAAAAATCCGTGTTTCGGCGGAGGTTTGCCGACTTCGGTTTTCGCCTCCGCACCCAGAGCGGTGAAAAACTGAGTGGCCATCATCTTCGCTGTGCCCTGGATCATTCGTTGACCAACGCTAGCTATCGTCCCGCCAACTTGAACATCTCCAGTGTAATTGACTGAGGTAGTCTCACCTTGTTCTTCCAAGTCGAGGTTGCCCGATCCTTTTAGAAACCCAGGTTGACCCTTGCCCTCAACCACCATTCGAAAGTGTTCTGGCGCGCGCAAATCCTCGAGCTTAACACTTCCATTAAAGACTCCCTTGATCGATCCGACTCCCGCGCGGATCGTGGCGGCAAAAGTATTCTCGCTTATTTCCTCCAACCGTTCGCATCCGGGAATCGTTCGCTGCAAGACTTCAGGATTTATCAAACACCCGTAGACACGTGTCCGCGGCGCATCGATCAGGTGTTTGCCTTCTATCTTCATGTTGCAGAAGTCAGTACCACAACGCGGTAGCGTGTGGCTCGTGACAAATCCTAGATTCGGAGATTTAAAACCAGCCACACGCTACCGCGTTGTGGTATTGACAGGCCGCGGACTGAAGTTAACGCGCTTTGTTTATCGCTGCGGCAATTGCTCGCCGAGTATGAACTTGCGCGAGGTGGCAACGATAATCGCCGGAGGCATAGAGGTCAGTGTTTGGATCAATGCCGTCGCAGACCTTTGAGGAGGCATCTTGTATCGCTATGTTATCCAGATTTGAATTGACAAGCGCGGCTTCCGTTCCAATAGGGCGATAAGCTTTGACGCCTACACCAGTCACACCGATGCTGGCGCTTCCACATAAACCGTCATCCTTCAATGAGAGACTAACGGCGATTCCGACCACCGCAAATCCAGACGCGGGGTGTGGAACTTTTTGATAGGCCTGCCCAAAGCGACCGCTTGGCTTCGTAATTCGGATCTCACGCAGTATCTCGGCGGACTGGAGATCTGTGGTCAGCAGATCGATGAAGAAGTCGTCCGCCTTCACAGTTCGTTCGCCATTCGGACCAACCAGAATTAGCTCTGCTTGTACTGCGATAGCCGCGGCCGGCCAATCACCGGCTGGGTCGGAATGTGCAATGCTACCGCCAATGGTTCCTTTGTTTCGGACTTGAACATCTCCGATTGTGGCGGCACAAGCGGGCAATAATGGGCAGAGTTGTTTCAACAACTGCGACGACTCAATCTGATAGTGCGTTGTCGTTGCTCCGATCAGAATCTGATCGCCTTCCTCACGTATATAGGAGAGATCTTTGAGGCGAGCAATGTCGATTAGCATCTGAGGTTGGGCGAGTCGAAGTTTCATCGCTGGAATGAGACTGTGCCCGCCTGCAAGAACTTTTGATCCATCCGGGTCGGCCGCGAGTAGCGAGACAGCTTCATCGAGAGATTTGGGAACCTTGTAGTCAAATTGTGCCGCGATCATTTTTGCTCCTTAGTGAGTGCTGTTAATAATTCGCCACAACGCTTCCGGCTTTACCGGCATATCAAGATGCTTTACTCCGAACGGTGAAAGAGCATCCACTATCGCACCGACGATTGCAGGAGTTGCACCAATGGTGCCTGCCTCGCCGACTCCCTTTACGCCAAGCGGATTCACCGGCGATGGAGTCTCAGTTCGATCCAGTTCAAAGTTAGGGATATGACTCGCTCGTGGCAGCGCATAGTCCATTAGAGTGCCCGTGATCAGTTGACCCTGCTCGTCGTAGACCACTTCCTCAAACATCGCCTGGCCGATCGACTGAACAATGCCTCCGTGGACCTGTCCGTCTACCAGCATCGGGTTGATCACTTTGCCGCAATCATCGACTGCGACGTACCGAAGGAACTTGATATCACCCGTCTCGCGATCAACTTCGACCACAGCGATGTGGGTGCCAAACGGAAAAGTAAAGTTCTTAGGTTCGAAGAAATACGTTGCTGAAAGACCAGGTTCGGTGTCTGGCGGAATCTCTTTGGCGATGTGAGCAGCGAGCGCAATCTCTTGAATAGTTACGCTCGACTTGCCTTCAGTTTGTGGTTCGGGTAGAGCACCGGCCGGTGCCTCGCCAACCGGATGAACGGGTTCGGAGCTCCCACCCGCCGCGGCAGCAGTTGCAGCTTGAAGTGAGTACTTACCGCCTTCAAATGAAAGTCGGGTTGCATCAGCCTGCAGCATGTGCGCGGCAATCTTGTGCGCTTTCTCTTTGAGTTTTTGAATAGCGACGAAGACGGCGGTGCCACCAACTGCAGTTGCTCGACTCCCAAAAGTACCAATGCCGTATTGAACTACGCCGGTATCGCCATGGATGACTGTGATATCGTTCAGATCAACGCCCAGCTCATCGGCAGCTATTTGAGCGAACGAAGTTTCTTGACCCTGGCCGTGTGGTGATGCGCCTGTTAAGACGGTGACCTTACCAGTTGGCTCGATCCTTACGGTCGCACTTTCCCATCCGCCGGCCGGCATCGCCTGCGACGGGCCGAGTGCGCAAATCTCCACATAAGTTGAAATCCCAATTCCGATAAGTCTACCCTCCGCGCGGGCGGCCTTTTGATCTGCTCGAAGCTTTGCGTAATCAGCAATACCCTGGGCTTTGTCGAGCGCCGCTTCGTAATCGCCGCTGTCGTAATCAAGTCCGGTTGCAGTGTGGAACGGGAATTCATTGGCAGCAGGAAAATTCTTTCGCCGAACTTCCGCAGGATCGAAGCCGAGCTCTGCGGCGACGATATCCATCGCTCGCTCGATAACGTAAGTAGCCTCGGGTCTGCCGGCTCCACGATAGGCATCAGTTGCCATCTTATTTGTGAAGCAGGCCGTGATATTCATTTGAATTGCCGGAATCTTGTACGCGCCCGACAACATCAGACCGGTTAATGTCGGTATTGCGGGTGTCAACAGCTGGTGATAGGCCCCCAGGTCAGCAAACACGTTGTAGCGGACCCCGGTCACCGTACCGTCGTTTTTGAACGCCACCTCAATGTCACCAACCTGGCCGCGGCCGTGAATCGTTGCCTGGATGTTTTCACGTCTTGTTTCGATCCACTTCACCGGTTTGCCAAGTTGGATTGAGATCCAACCGAGCAGCGCTTCTTCACCGTAGACGTTTAGTTTTGAACCAAAGCCACCGCCGACTTCGGGTGTAATTACCCGTAGCTTGTTTTCCGGTATTCCAATCATCAAGGCGAGTTGTGTGCGCAACAAGTGTGGGATCTGGGTGGAAGACCAGACGGTTAGTTCCTCTTCGCCGGGGAAGTACCGAGCCAGGACACCTCGAGGCTCCATCGCGATCGGTGCAAGTCTGTTATGCAGTATTCGCTGTTTGATGGTTCGATCAGCAGAAGCGAAAGCAGCGTCGATATCTCCCTCGCCAGAAGTCATTCTGTAGGCGATGTTGTCAGTGAATTCTTCATGAATCACGGTCTCGTCATTCGCTGCCGTTTCAACGTCAATAACGACCGGCAGTTCTTCGTAATCGACCACTATCAAATCCACAGCGTCTCTAGCCGCATAGCGATCTTTGGCGACTACAGCGGCGATTGGATGTCCAACAAAATAAACCTTGTCCTTGGCGAGGACGCGGTGATCAGGAACCTTCAAGTCCGGTAAAGCACTGGCGCAAGGCACGGGTCCTATCTTGTCTGCAACATCTTGACCCGTATAAACAGCGACGACTCCTGGAGCCTTCAACGCTTCGGACGTATCGATGTGGTTGATTCGCGCATGAGCATAAACAGAACGAACAAAGGCGACGTGCAATGTGTCAGGCAGTTTGATGTCGTCAACGTAATGCGCCAGGCCCTTTATCAGGCGAGGATCCTCAGTCCGTTTCACTGACTGACCGACATATTTCTTTGGCATGAAAGCCTCCTAGTCGTGCTTGTGTTTTGTTTTTGTGCTTAGTGCTTTGTACTGCACCAAGCTCAAATCACTTGTCGGCTGCCTTTCCGGCCGCATATTCCACCGCTTCGATAATGTGTTGATAACCGGTGCAACGGCACAGATTCCCATCGAGACCGTGGCAAATCTCTTCGCGGGACGGATTCGCATTACGATCCAGTAATTGAGCTGCGGTAACGATCATGCCCGGCGTGCAATAGCCACATTGCAGTCCGTGTTTCTCCCAGAATCCTTCCTGGACGGGATGCAGGTCGCCATTGGTCGCAAATCCCTCGATCGTCTTAACGTCACTTCCGTCGGCCTGAACAGCAAACATGGTGCATGACTTTACGGCTTGACCATCGAGCATCACCGTACACGCACCACACAGAGACGTTTCACAACCGACGTGCGTGCCAGTCAGGTCAAGCACATCTCGCAAATAGTGGACGAGCAACATTCGTGGTTCGACTTCGTCAGTACGAGCGACACCATTCACATTGAGATTGATAGCTGTTTTCATGAGCTACCTCACTTTTAGTTTTCTTGATTTGGAAGAAGAATTTCTGAATCGACTTCTATGTCAGTTTAGATTGAAAGTCAATGGCGACATGTCCGACGAACTTTAATTTGTCGTTGGCTCACTTTGCGGCCCCGACAAACTAAAGTTTGCCGGACATTAGGCAGAGCTGCTCAAAGCCTTGGCTATACCGTCGCTTTGTGAATTTGGCGCTTCAAGCGATGGATGTTCCGTCTGACTGCCTTCAGCTCTGAATGATTGTGGGCCGCCAGTGCAGCTTCTCGTTTTACCTTCAATTCGCGAATACGGGCCTTGATTGATGCCTTATCCACACCCACAACATCGTGATGTGTGTGTTGAATCCCGAGCGCCTTTGCCAGTGCCACGACGAGGTGTTCCTTGTTCAATTGCGTATATCCCTGCACCGCCTCGTGTTCAATCCCCTTGGCAATTTCTCGCAGATCGACAATGTTCTTGTGCTTGAGTTCTTCGATAGTAAACGTCATAAGTTTCTCCTACTTTTTAAGCTAAGGTCCCGGCAGTTTTGTCTAATATCTGTGCGAGATGATGGCGCATATGGTCGGCATAGTCTCGTACAAAATACTCCAGTGTCGTGGGTGTGTTGCGATCGACTGTCTTAAAAGCGATCCGGTCAAGATTGTGTTCTTTACGAACACGCGTCAAAACGTCTTCAGGCATTACCGAAATAACGTGCAGTAAGTGCAAGTTGTAAGCGGCCCAGAGGTGAACGAGGTCTGGCCACGTCTCGTCATTGTATTTTTGGCTGGAGACCCAGGCTTCTTGATCATAGCCAGAACAGACCAGGTCGTCGGTAAACTGTGCACGCACAAAGCGCTGATGATTGTTGGATGCGGAGTCAATCAAGTGACCGATAATCTGTTTGGCCGACCACTTGTCCTGGGCGCCGCGGCCAGCTTCTTGAGCGGGTATGTCGAGTAAGCGCGCCTTACTACTTTCGACGGTGCGACGGAAATCTGCCAGAAACTGTTCCATAATTATGACTAGATTGAAATCCGCTCTGGCCGGGGCCACGTAACTCAAGTTAATTGTGGTTGGAACGTGCACAGCATAATAGCCCAAAGTATGCTTACGTTAGAAATCGACTCCCATTGTCAAAGGACCATTCGCGGCATGAGGGCCGAGCAGGGAGGAGTGACCGAGGCTGACTGGAAACAGATCGATGAGTTGTTGCATAGGTCCTGGCGTTCGTTGCTTGAAGTTGTTAATAGTCCGCAAAAAATGAAGATGACCAAATAATCTGCCCCCAAGAATTTACCCCGAAGAGCCAAAAGCGCTAAAAGCCACAATCTTGATTCTCATCCTTTGAGCCTTTCTGTCTTCATGATTAAGTCTTGTCTGAGCCGTTCCTCATTGAGCCGTTCCTCATAAGGCGAAATCTCAAAGATCTTCATTGACTCGTTCTCCCAAAAACTTTAAGTTTCTTCCGCCTTGCCAAAACTCATTGGAGACCCTCGCATATGTTGAAAGCCTCCGCCCATCGAATCGTTGTCCTGATCCTATTTGGCCTGTCGTTTGTTGTTTCGAATGGGTATGCCCAAGAAAGCGCACCTTCAAAAGAGCTGGCTCTCTACCACCAGATCAAGTCTTTTGCCTTGACCGGTGGGGCTGTCGATGTCAAGGGACTTGTAATCAAGAAAGATCGAGCCCAAATCACTTTGGATGGCATCGTCTACCTCACTGGTCTTAGTAGCGGACGTTATACAGGCGCGGTCTTTATTGGAGATGGAAAATTTAGTCTCGAAACCCCGCCTGGCGAGTTTGAAAAAGTCAATATGAAGCGTTTGATCGGTGGTGAAGTTCTTGAATCTGACTTTAAAACAGCAATCTTCAGGTTTAGTGACGATCCAGCGCAAGAGTTTGGCAATGCTCGCAATGAGCCAGTAAACGAGGGAGCCCAGAGACTAGCGACAGAGTCAGAAGCACGGCTTTTGCGAGAGACGGGCGCGAATCTCTCAGCACGAATTGCGACTTCGATTCTCAATCAGGAAAAACCTGGTTTCTTCACAGCGATTTTTGATGGCGGCAAACGTGGAAGATTCTCTCTGCTTCTCGATTATCAAACCCTGATACCCGTTGCCAACTTTGATCTCAATGCCGGCGAGAAAGGTTTGATCTTCAAGTACACCCCGTCGCTCTCAGATACAGAAGTGTGGGCAGCATTTTATTCTCCAGAAGACTATCAACGTCGCCGCGTGGAATACTCCGACGCAAATGACCTTGTCGATGTCAAAAACTACGACATGAGCATCGACCTCCGGGAGCATAAAAAACGTCTACGAATCCTGACGCGTATGACCGCTCAGGTAGGGCGCTCAAATATTCGTGCGCTGGGATTCAAAATCGGTGAAAACTTGCCAGAGGACCCAGAGTGGCGACTCAACAAACAAATGCGTCTCAAGTCAGTTAAGCTTGATGGCAGAGCTTTGGCGTCAGCACAGGAGAACTGGGAGGGAGGCTTCACCATCTTCTTTCCTGAAGCTGTTGCTGCGGGGTCAAACCTGGTTCTGGATCTCGAACTTGATGGCGACTTTATGTACGATTCGGAAACGGTAGAGAATTGTCACTACCCACGTTCAAATGAGAGCTGGTTTCCCCGACATGGTTACCTAGATCGAGCTACTTTTAATATTACTTATCGCCATCCCAAAAAACTTCACATTGCAAGTGTCGGCGCACGACTAAGTGAGGAGGCAGACCCAGAGGATAAAGACTCGACAATTACGAAATATCAAATGACGCAGCCTGTGCCGCTCGTCACTTTCGCACTTGCCCCGTTTGAGCGACATCCTGATACGATCAAATGGGAAAAAGGCGGATCTCCAACACCACTTGAGTTTAATTCGTTGCCTGGCTCCGAAATGGCGATTAAGGAGGATTTTATCCTCGCCGAATTGAACAATTCAGTTCGTTACTTCACCGCCATGTTCGGTGATTATCCGTACCCTGCATTCAGTGCAGCTTTTCACCCATTTAGATTTGGACAGGGCTTTCCATCGCTCTTGATGATCCCGGCCACGGACCGAGCGAACAAACGAACGTATCAGTTCATCGCCCATGAAACGGCACACCAATGGTGGGGAGGAATAGTCGCCTGGCGATCATATCGTGACCAGTGGCTCTCGGAAGGTTTTGCCCAGTACTCCGGAATTCTCTATACGGGAATGCGTCAGAATGTCGATGCAAAGAATGATCTCCTTGGTGAACTTCGATCATCGTTACGCGATGTACCCGAAACAGAGTCAGGTGTAGGCAAGGGACGGCTTGTTGATGTGGGTCCAATCATTCTTGGCCATCGACTCGCAACGCGCAAAACATACGGAGCTTACGAAGCACTTATTTACAACAAAGGTGCACTGGTCCTTCGTATGTTGCATTTCATGTTAAGCAATCCGGGCACCGGTGAGGGGCAACCGTTCTTCGATATGATGACTGATTTCGTCAACCGCTATCGAAATCAGGCCGCTTCGACAGACGACTTTCGGCTCGTGGCGAATGAACACTTTGCTCGCACCCCAATCGCTAAACAGTACAACATCCCGGATTTGAACTGGTTGTTCCGAGAGATGGTTTATCAGACTGCGCTGCCGTCGTATGAAATGCAATATCACATCACCGACGAACCGGAAGGCAAAGTACTGATATCAGGTACGATTACTCAGTCTAATGCTCCCGCTGACTGGTTGATGATTTTGCCGGTCAAGTTCGAATTCGGAAATAACCAGCGGGCCACGGGTACGCTTCTCGCGAACGGTCCCGCAACGCCATTCAAAATCCGACTCCCTATGCGCCCAAGAAAAGTCGAACTTGATCCTGACCACTGGATCATCGCCGACAAAATATCCACGAAGGCAAATTAATAATAAGACTGCGGATGGTGGCTGCGCGGCCGTCTCGACGCGCGTTTTGGTTTGATTATGCAAATCGGGAACTATGAGTCGAAAATTTCGTTTAGCAGTCTAAGCGGCGGAGGGTTCCAATCGGTGTCCGGCCGAATGCGCAACGATCGACCCGTCCTCCGCATCGGATAACTAAAATGAAACGATTGGCAAAGATATCTGTCGGACTGACGGTGTTGTTTCTGGTTGTGATGGCCTCAGGGCTCGGTGGGGTCGTTGTTGACAAACTTGTCTTCTATGGCCGTATCGCTCGCCTGTACACGAAGGCTCCCGACGCGAAGTTATCAATGCCTGTTCAGGATGTTTCGAAACGGCAAGTTGCAAACACGTGGCACGCGCCCCGTGGGAGCGATCGTGTTCACGAAGGACAGGACATTTTTGCGCCCAAGGGCACTCCAGTCTTTTCGGCTACCTCGGGCTTTGTCTACAACGTCGGTGAGAACAACCTTGGGGGACAGACTGTCTCGGTCATTGGAGCGGGCGGTCGTGTTTACTATTATGCACATCTTGACTCTTACGCGCCCGGAATCGCAGTCGGAGATCGAGTAACCACAAAAACCCTCCTTGGTTATGTCGGCACTACCGGGAATGCTCAAGGTACACCCCCACATCTCCATTTTGGAGTCTACGCTTCGTCCGGCGCGATCAATCCCTTGCCTTTGATCATTGACCGTAATGCGCCAGTGCTGACGAGGAAACCCACAACCCAACGCAGACTGGTAAGTCGCAAAGCGTAGTGACGAATTAAGGGAAGGACGCCTCCTTGGAGTGCGGGGCCCTGTCACCGCTTTGGCACAGGGAATCTACGCATCTACGACGTCCTGTACAAAGCGGTGACAGGTCCCCGCACCAAGGAGGCGTCCACCCTTCCTTAGTTATTCTTTTCTTTAAGGAGCATCTTGCCGGCGCGCACCGTTGACTACGAACCTCCTGTCCGCTTATTGTTTCACACAGTTCAACTTTGGGTTAGCGCTGCGATTATCCGTTCAATAAAGGCGGAGAGCCGTTGTCAAATTCACTTTGGCTCGCTCACCGAACGTAGCGGCGGCCCGCACTCGACAACTTCATCTAACCAATCGGAAGGAGTAAACGCATGCGATCTCGGTGTCTCCCTCTCTCCATTCTTGTTTTGTTGCTCGTCATCTCGGCCTTTGTTTTTGCTACTCGATCCGAAGCCGGTAGCTCTCCTCAAGATCCGCAAACACCACCTACAGGCGCACCAGCCGGTCCGGGTGGTCAGGAGCGGCCCACACGTCCAGAACAAACCGCTGAGCCAAAACCATATGAAAGGGTGATTACGAAAGACGCCAAATCAGACGATGGCATCTTTACGATTCACACGATCAAGGAAAAAGTCTATTACGAGATTCCCAAAAGTGAACTCGGCAAAGAGTTTTTGTGGGTGAGTCAGATCGCCAAAACTACACTCGGAGCTGGCTATGGCGGTCAAGCAGCGGGGAATCGCGTTGTGAAATGGGAGCGCAAGGGGAATCGCATTCTTCTGCGCAACGTTGCTTACGATGTGGTAGCCGATTCCAAACTGCCGGTTTCGCGCGCGGTCCAAGCGGCAAATAACGACACCATAGTAATGGCATTTAACATCGAGGCATTTGGTAAAGATGAGTCGTCGGTAATTGATGTGTCGCGTTTGTTCACCACCGAAGTGACTGAGTTTAGCGCGCGCACGAGATTGCGCGCGCGAGGTTTTGACGCCACTCGTTCATTCATTGAAAAGACAAAATCGTTTCCAACTAATATCGAAGTGGAGGTTTCCCAAACCTACACCTCGCCACCAGACGTGACTCCAGCAGCTGGGGGAGGCGGACCACAACCGATTCCCAATCCATTTGCCCAGGGAATGCGCGCCGGTACCAACGCCACCGTTGTCATGCACTACAGTATGGTGAAACTTCCTGAGAAACCGATGATGCCCCGTCTATTTGACGAGCGCGTTGGTTACTTCACGATTCGGCAAACTGACTACGGTGTGGACGAACAACGTGCACCGCAACGCACTTACATCACCCGCTGGCGGCTGGAGAAGAAAGATCCAAACGCGGAGCTTTCTGAGCCCGTAAAGCCAATTGTGTACTACGTAGATCCAGCAACGCCGACGAAATGGGTTGCGTGGATCAAGAAGGGAATTGAAGACTGGCAGCCGGCTTTCGAGGCCGCCGGTTTCAAGAACGCGATAATCGCAAAGGAAGCTCCCTCGAAACAGGAAGATCCTAATTGGGATCCAGAAGATGCGCGATACTCCTGCATCCGATACCTGCCGTCAACAATCGAAAACGCATCTGGTCCGCACGTTTCTGACCCTCGAACAGGGGAAATTCTTGAGTCGGACATTCAGTATTATCACAACGTCATGAACCTTCAACGTGACTGGTACTTCCTGCAAGTTGGACCGCTTGATGCTAGAGCGAAGAAACTTCCATTGCCCGATGATTTAATGGGACGCCTGGTGGAGTACGTCATTGCTCACGAAGTTGGCCACACACTTGGATTCCAGCACAATATGAAAGCAAGTGCGACCTATGGCGTTGAGAAAGTTCGCGATGCAGAGTGGCTCCACACCATGAGTCATACACCCACGCTGATGGACTACTCGAGATTCAACTATGTCGCACAACCTGAAGACAATATTCCGCTGGAGGATTTGATTCCACGCATCGGTCCGTACGACAAGTGGGCCACGATGTGGGGTTACAAACCAATTCCAAACGCGAAAACACCAGATCAAGAAAAGCCAACCCTTAACGCGTGGGCTCGTGAACAGGATTCGAAGCCTTATCTGCGTTTCTCAACGGCCGATTCTCGCGGCTCTGATCCTGGTGAGAATACGGAGGCTGTTGGTGACGCCGATGCTGTTGTAGCGACGGGTTATGGCATCAAGAACTTAAAACGCGTTGCTGACATGTTATTGCCGGCGACTTCACAACCAGGCGAGCCTTATGACGATCTGGAGGAACTCTACGGTCGCATGCTTGGTCAGTGGGCTACGGAGTTGAATCACGTCACAGGTATTGTGGGGGGCTATAACTCGCAACAGAAACACGGTGGTCAGGATGGCGTTCGTTTCACGATGGTTGCTCGAGACAAGCAGGCCGCTGCGGTGCGTTTCTTAAATGACAACGCTTTTGCTACACCGACCTGGGCGCTCAAGCCGGAAATCTTGAGACGTATTGAACCTTCCGGGGCCATTGCCCGGGTCAACGCTGCTCAATTGAGGGTTTTGAATTCACTGCTGAGCAACACTCGTTTCGATCGTTTGGTGGAGCAGGAAGCAATTGATGGTGGCGTTTCTTATCGGCCTGGTGATTTTATGGCAGATGTACGCAGGGGCATCTGGAGCGAAATCGAAGGAGGTCCAGTTCGCATTGATGTCTATCGTCGTAACCTGCAAAACTCTTACATCGATTTGCTGTCGCTGAAGTTGAATGGCAGGCCTGCTGTTGATGATGAGTATCGCGCAATGATTCGTGCCGAACTCCGCGATCTCAACACGGCTCTCACGGCAGCAACTCCACGCGCGGTTGACCGCGAGACCAGAGCGCATTTGGCAGATGCTCGAGATCAGATTGCCAAGGCGCTTGATCCTAAGTTCGCTGCTCCTGCGCCCACAACTCCGACGAGTCCGTTTGGATTTGATGACGAGTTTAGGTTTAGCTCGTCGTCATTGGAGGACTTTAACTTTAACGACTGCTGGCCCGATTACGCAGTTCGTATCCGCCCACGTAAGCAGTAGATCGATCCTAAAGCTGAAGAGAAAACGGGAACGGAGCTTAAGGGCTCAGTTCCCGTTTTGTTATGAAGTCCACTAATGTCTCTGGGCACAGAGAAAGACCAAAGACCACCTGTAAACACTATTGCACCGATTTCTCTTCCAGCAGCGAGGTAGTGTGTTCTGTCACACTGTGTGGAATTGCACTGCCGGGACTCGCTGGCACTGACCTTTGCGGGAAGTCGACTTGTTCGAGATGAGGTTGCTCAGTCGGTGGCAGTGGATAACGTTGAGGTCGAATCAACAGCCCAGCGACAATGTGACCGAGCCCACTCAAGGTTGGTAACAATCCCAGAAGCCAGATAACCCGGACCACCGGATCGATCTCAAACGGTATCTGCGCCACGATATGTGGTGGGAGTTTAAGAACTAATGCGGTAGACAGGTAGTAAAGAAATACAGTCAAACCGGCGCCGGAAAACATAGAAACGATGCCTTTAGTTATATGTTGTTCACGCCGCTCGGCCGGGGTCTTCTGTTTACGGAAGCTAATCCACGGTCGCCCTTCAGAGAGGTGTTTCGGTGGAGAGATCCGCGCGATCTCGTTGTTCATTCGTTCGAGCGCCCCAGAGACCTCTTCAGTCACGTGGTCAACTTTTAGACCCTTGACCATTTCGCGAATCTTGGGCAAAGGACCGCGGTCACTTCTTGCGATCGCTTCACTCAGTGCTACAGCTTTGCCGATAACCTTTAGGTTTGCGCCACAGGAACGGCAGTACTGAACACCTGAGCTCGAATCAGTTCCGCATTGAGGACAATACATTTTGAGCCGCTTCTTTTATTCGTTTATGTGATAAACGGGTCAATCATGGCCCGTCAACTATGGAAACGCCTCCCGCTGCGGCCAGGTTCCGTCAGATTCGCGTTTGCGCTCTATCCTGATAAGACTATTCGTAACTCAACGCTTCAACAGCATCCTGGCGTGCTGCGCGAAGAGCAGGGTAAAGTGCACCAAGACTACCTCCCAGTAAACCAACTGCGAGCGCTACCAGAATCCAACTTGTTTCGATTTCAATCGTCAAACTAGTCACCCGCATAACCGCAAAACGGGCTGCGAGTGTGAGCAAGACACCAACAACTACGCCAAGAAAACTCACGACGATGGCTTCTTGTTCGATCACCCAGGCAATCGAGGATTTTGACATCCCGAGCGACTTGAGAATCCCGATCTGCCGGGTTCGTTCGGTTACAGTCGTGTACATTGCGAGCAGGATGACCAACATGCTAATCGAAGCTGCGATACCGACGACGACTTTGATGAAGATGTTCAGAGCCGGAACGCCACTCGCGTAGATTTCGGGCAGATCTCGAGTAAAGATGAGCTGGTCCTCGGGAAAGCGTTCCAGTATACGCTTGGCCACTTCATCCTGTTTAGAAGGCTCCTCGCAGGCAACAAGAATCGCTGTGGCCCGTCCCTCCGCGCCCTCCTGTTCTTGCAACGTCGCCAGCGGAATCTTAACGCGGCCTCCGCCCGGTGGTTCATAGACGCCAACAATCTTGAAAGATCGCCTGAAAAGCTGGACGGAGTCGCCAATCTGCGCGCGGCGTCTTTCTTTCCACTCCGGATCCACGATCGCTTCGTCACCCGAGTTTAATTTTCGACCCTCACGAATAGTGATATGCGTGAGGTTGGCATATTGATCGTAATCTATGCCATCGATCAATCTTGAGCCGAAGCCGGAATCAGTGCTGTCGAGTGTTTGACCAATCGGTGTTGCCGCGCGCACACCTGGTACCGTGGCAATTTCGGCCGCATGAGTTGTTTGCAGTCGGAATGGGGACGAACCTCCGAGACCTATCGCTCCTGAGGCACGAATCATTATCTCTGCGCCAATGTTTGACTCACGACGCCCACGTTCGTGTAACACTCCGTGAGCCAAACCGACGGTGAAAACGATCAACAGAACTCCGATGCCAGTCCCGAGAATACTGACCGCCGTGCGAGCTGGTCTATGCGCTATGTTAGAGAATACAAGGCTATCCATAAGTCGTTGTAGGCGAGGGCTGCGATCCAAAAGTCGGCGCCACGCATTTGGCAGCGTGCGCGAAGTGAGCACAAGTAAACCGACGGAAGTCCACGAGACGATTGCTGCCTTCCGGACAAGTGCGAGCGCGAGTCCCGCTGCTGGTGTAAACCCGAGTCCCTTTTGCAGAATCACCTCGGTGCCACCTTCATAAACGCCGATAGTGCCGGGAACAAAAGCGAAGGCAAAGTTGATAACTTTCGTTAGTGACTCGATTATGTACGCTTGAGATACCTGGGGGTGAAAACCAAGCATATGCAGTGCCGTGTAGACTTCCACAACGCTCGTTGCATGCGCAAGCAAGTCGCAGGCAATCATGCCGAAGAACGCACCAGGATGATGTCTGTAAAAATCGTAGACCTTCAACTCGAGGTGATAGACGTGATGTCGTCGTTTGAGAATCACCTTGGGACTAAGACGCAGCTCGCCAAGTCGATCGATGACCCATGTCAACAGCATGACTCGGCGTTTTGCTGCCAGGGCCGCCGCAATGATTCCTAACGCTGCAATACTGGCAATAATGATGAGTACCGTATAAACCGGTGTAGGTAACCGGTAGCTCAATAGCATCACGCAAGCGCCGCTGAGAATAAAGAAGACAACAGAAAGGTTATAGAGGAGATTGTCTACAACGAGCGCCGGCACTCCATAAGTAAGGGGTACTCGCTTCCGAAGCAGGGCGACCTTTGTGGCCTCACCAAGCAGCGGGCCGGTGAACGTAAGGAAGCTGATTGCCTCGCCACCAAGTCGAGCGGCAAATGCCTGTCGGAATGTGATGCGTCGATGTTCGGGCGGCACGGCCGCACGCATAGCAATAGTGCGCAACACATGGCGTAAACCACTTAATCCAAGAATGACAAAGAAACCAAAGCCGATGCGCAACAGGGCATCAAACAATGGTTGCAGGCCCACCCGGTTTATAACGTAGATAAGTAGGGCCAGACCCAACAGGAAGGCCAGCGTTTGCAGCCAAACGAACGAACGGCGTGAGGTTGCGATAGTAGAAGTTTCGGGTTCTTCGGCGAGTTCTTCAGTCTCCTCGGCTTGCCAGTCTTCCCCGAACTGTTCAGATTCAATCAAGGCGATGCGCTTACTCCAGTAGCAGCAGTTTTTCGATCGTCACGAGCGGGCAATAGTTCTTTGATTACACGACCCGGAAAATGCCTGAATCCCTTTTCCCACAAGATTGGAACCGGAGTGCTATCATCGCGTAAATCCCCGATTAAAGCCAACAGCGTAGGCACGAAGCTCAGGCTATCGTAAGGCTCATCTATCGTCTGAGCCTGGCCAATTCCAGTATCCTTTCCGCCGGCGATCATCAGCACCGAGTGAGTAGAAATGCGGAAGAACGATCCGTGGTTGCCGCCAGGGTTAAAGCCACGCACATCGAAGTTCCAATGATTGTTTGCGACTAACAACATTTCGGGTTCACATAAATCGCGCTGTCGCTTCAAGAATTCCCGCATCGTCCGTTGGTCCGGAGTGAGGTCGTTGCCAGCGGTCGAAAGACTCTCAAGTGGATGTCGCGTTAGTTCTTCGTTCAACCCGATGAGACCGTTCGAATACTCGGTTCGATGCACGGCTTCGAACCACTCCTTTTCCGTGTGCCACTGACTTAACCATTCGGCTCTGTTCGTTGTTGGTATAACAAGATTTGGATCTTCGAACAGGTGTAGAGGTAAGCCTGGCTGCCATTCAATAGCGTTAAAGGTAAAACGTCCGTTCGCATCCTGTCTGAGGTTGGCGATCGGTTGATAGCGGATACTCAGCTCGCCTGCTGCACCTGTTCGAAATAGCAAAAGCGCCTGTTTGTTTCCGCCACCATCTACCCAAACGATATCGGGCGATAGGTCTGTTTCATTCAGCAGCTGCGTCACCAAGTTCGAATCCACCCGAGTTGCAATCAGATCGATGGGCCGGTTTGCCAACCCCCGCTGAACATTTCTCACACTCACGTCATGAAGCATTTCGAAGTAGTCCACTCGCACAAAGCTACGTTCCGCACTGAGTGAGCCATCGACATTGAGCACTAAACCTTCTGGAGCAATGCCTACAATGTAGTGTTGGAGTTGATGGATCGTGTTGCGATCACCCATTGAGGTCGTCGGAATGAATTCATCAATCTTCAGTCTTGTTGGATCAAATGACTGGTCAGAAAGAGAGAGCAGATTCTGCAACACGGCAACATATCTGCTGTAGTCCCGTTCATCCTGTTCCCAATGATCGAGGGTGACAAAGATTCGCTTGGCCGCATCGTCGCGTCCTGCTTGGATTTCTTCTTTCGAGAATGTTTTAGGTTGTGCTTTCCACAGCTGTCGTTGGTTTTCGATGCCTTTCCGGAGTACAACCAGTTCCTTCTTTAAGTTTTCAAGAGTGATTGCCCAACCCGGTCTGCGACGATCAAGCGTGGCAAAGAACTCTTTGGTTGCCGCTTTGCGAATTGTGAGCGGGAGGTCTTTTCGTTGTAATTGTTGTAGCAGAATGTGTAATTCATTCAGATCACTATCTCGAAGCTGCATTGAGGCGCGCTCATTGCCGTCAAAATCGAGCATTGCAGTCGGATACTCGGTACTTTGGCCTTTCAGATAATAGGAGTCAGCGGTGGTCGTGGTGATCAGAGGAACCAATGGATTGATACCCTTTATTGCATAATCCATCATCAAGCGGCGCTTGGTAATTACATGGTGCCCGCCACCCGCCCGACTACCTAATAACTTCACCAGGTTGAATCCCTGACTATAAACCTTCTCATCAGTGTTGAATCCGTGATCAGAAACCAACACCAGGGTGGTTTGATCCGCCAATGGACCTTTGCTGCTGACTGTCCAGACCTGTCCGATGACCGCATCCATCTGTTTCAGGACGAACAGTTGAGATTGGGCGTCGTTGTTGTGATGGGCGACGTGATCGTAGTCCGTCATGAAGAGATCGAGATATCGAACTTTTGGATCCGCGAGTTTGCCTATCAACTCTCGCACGAGCTGGTCAGTCAGAGAGCTTCTGACTTCAAATCCCATCGTCCATTCATCAAATAAATCTTTAGGCGACTTGAGAAATCGATTCTGCAAACTACCCTGTAACGTTGAGTAGCGAGCGCCACGAACAAACAGTGATAACGAAATGTACCGTTCATCGTGGGGATAAGCATCAGCCAGCAGCGGGATGCCAAGAGAGTCGAGAACTTCAACGGCCGGCATGTCTATTCGCGAACCGACGATGCGGTTGACGTAGACCGGGAGGAAATTTAGATAGTCGTACGAATGAAGAGTGTAACGGTCAAATTCGACGTTACCCTTGAGCTGGAGGTGCTGACCTGTATCTAACAACGACCAGGAGGGTGCTGACAGACTCATTCCGCGAACGTAGAAGTTCCTTAGCCTGGTCCCCCGTTGATAGAAGATGTAGTCGATCCATGGAAGGGCGCTTTTTCCCGTCACCGGATCGCGCTGTTTCACAAAGCGATCGATAAGATCTTGAGGGAGGCCATCACACTTGATGAGCACCAAACGCTTGGTTTGCGAGACACCCTGCAGAGCGCCGACAGCAAATACCGTTAGGATCAGAATTAAACGAAACCCACAGACATAACGACCCGAGCGGCTAACGTCGCTGCCGTTCTGATAGAGGCGAGCGCGATTCATTTTTAGGGTTGACCGACCTTAACCGAAGGGCCATTGACAGTGGCGGCGATCGGCTGCACTCGTTCGTTGAGCCGGCGCAGGTCTGCATCTGCAATATCCCGCCACATCTGATCGAGGGCTTGGTTCTGGGAGATTTTCAGGAGTTCATTTTTCGCCTTGGTGTTGTTAATCCTTGAGAGACTCTCGAGACAAGCGCGGCGGATTTCGTCGTCTCGCGTGCGAGAAAAGATCTTCGCAGTCGCGGAAGCAGCATTCGCACCGGCTTTGTCGCCGTGATCTGCAATGAAGTTGATCGATCTGCGAATGGAATCCTGATTCCAGGCCACTTCTACTTCGGCACTCGACCTGGCAACCTCACGGAGAAAGGTCGTGTGGTAATCGAGCCTGCGCGCGATATCCAACCGGTTCTCCATATCGCTCGTCAGCTCTTCGCGGTGAATATATTTACCAAACGTGAGCACGTTGGCGATCCGAAACGCGATTTGAGCGTTGCGCCCGTGTTCAAGTGGAGTCAGCTCAGCACGACGATCGCGTTCAAGCCTTGCAGCGAGTCCGTCCGGATGTTTTGCAAAGGCAACAAGCGCCGCATATTGTTCGCGCGCGACCTTGGCCTCTGCTTCCAAATCATTCTCGAATGGATTGAGTGAAATGGTTTCTAGACGCCCATTTACTTCTGCTCGCAGTTTAGGCTCGATTGAGTCATTCAATGCAAGGAGAAGTTTTAATTGTGAATAAGCTTTCAGGCGCGAGGGCTGGTTGATATCTATTCCACGCCGGCCAGTGACGAAATCGAAAAGAGTGCGACCAAGAAAGAAAGGAAGATTGCCAAACTTCGAAATAGAAAGAATGTTCCGGCTCAGGTCGTTAAGCACGCGGCGGGACATCTCGCGCTTCTTCGGGTTGTACGTATCGCGAAAATCGACGAGCAGCGTTGGAATCTTGGGATAATCGAGCCCGTACAATGCCAGCGGCACCATCTCGACAGCTTGAGTTCCTGGCGAGTCGCTCTCAACTGGCTGGCCATCAGAATCGAAATGACGGGTTTCCACATACCCCTGCCAGTTCTGCAATTTCTTATCCGTCCAGGGATTTGCGATATTCAGGAAGCGGGAGCTGTAAGACGCTCCTTGCTTCAGCGCGAGATCCTTTTTTGACACCCAGAGCATCGCATGAGTTGCGCTACCGTCCGGCATTAGCATGGGCTCGAAGTAAAGAGACTCTGCTTCAGCTCTTTGTCTTAGCAATTCCCAATTGTGACCCCGCTCGTCTCGTGTTTGAGTTGTTTTCTTCTCGTAATAACCCTGCAACCTTGTATCGTCGACAAACCCACCAAAAGTCTTATCAGTTAGGAGAAGCCGTGCCTGGATCTCGGCCATCTCAGACTCTGTGAAAGCAGACTCGCCTTTTACTGCCTGATACAACGCCAGGACTGACAGCGCACGCATGATGTGCGATTTACGATAGTCGGATGTGTTCTTGCGATAGGAACTCGTGGAAGCCTTGATTGGAGTTCCGTATGGATCAAGCAGCACGTTCTGCAGAGCCGTCCAGAAAAGTTTGTCCCACACTTCCTTTTCAGGCGCGGCCAGATCAAAAGCTGGTGGCGGCGGCTTCTCTGACAGGTGCTCTTTGTTTCCTACTCTTGCGTAGAAGAATGGGATCGCCGCAGCAAGCCGTTGTTTGACGGTTGGTCGAGTGTAAGTAAGCGGCCAAACATAACGTAGCCGATCATTCTCTCGATTTGGATCACCAAGCGTGTCACGCAGGATAGACACGAGCGGTACCCATTGGTCCTCTTTGTCACCCTCAAGACCGGCGAGCTTTGCTTGAACGGTCAACAATTCGGCGCCGCCCGCAACTTCAATTCGATCCAATCGAAGAATCTGCGATAGGTCAGCCGGTATTTGTTCGACAGGCTTCTCAGTAACAGCTGTTTGAGATAGGCCAACGGCCCGGAATAGAGGTGAGAATACGAGGAGGAGTGAAAAGAACAAACTCCACGTCGGGTACGGGGGCCTTCGAGTTTGAGTCGTCATATTTGTCGGTTCGTCAATCGGCAATACGCAACAAAATTTGGCGAATGGGGCGTTTGCGCTGCTCTTAATACTTCGGTGCATCCGAATTCCTCTTTGTGACGCACCGTGTTGATTCAAATCAGCAAGAGCTATGCCCCATCGAAGGTGCAGTCAAATATATCATCAGTCTATGCTCATTGAGATCGAAATTTCGGTTCACCTGTGACAGCCTCTGCATTGTAACAATGCGTTTCCGATGCCGACTCAGGACCACTAAGTTGCCGTCCGAAGTCTTTTCTTGAGACGTTTTTAACCGCTTGGGTGTTAACTGAAACCTGTCAGTACTACTAGTTTTGCTGAGGCTTACTCGGCTTCTAACGGGGCAGGATAAGTCGTCTATTGTCAGGGTTGTTCACCGTCTTTGGCTTCTTTCGGTAGTGGTGATTGCCATCCCGTTCGCTCCAGAAGAGGAACGCTGAAGCGAATTGGAACCGCGAAGTTTGAGGCTTGGTTCTCGGTGAAGACCGCAAAGTTCACGCCTATGACCCGGCCGGATGGACCAAAGAGTGGCGCACCAGAACCACCTTCAGCAGTTCGGGCGTCATATGCGATTCTTCGTACGTCCAGATCAGTAATGTTTCCTTGAGTGGTTAGCGGTTGAATGCGTTTTGTTTCCGCGAGGTAGCCGAGTAGCGCATCGAGAGATCCATAGCGCTGTTGTATTCCGCGCGACTCGGCATCGTCCAAGAGTGCCAACAAACGATCAGGGCCTGAAGGGTATCCCATCATCACTACAGTTTTTCCTACCGCCACAGCGTCAGGATCAGTTTCGAGTGGTAGCAACGGAATCGTCGGTGGCACTTCGGCAATTTCGAGTGAGCAGACTGACAGATCGTCCCTTTGGCCGGCGGCGAGAAACTTCAGCGGAATCGGCTGTGGATAGTCAGGAAAATAGGCGGTTAGTTTTTTGAGTCGTGGTTGGCTCTTTACTCCCGTGAGACTCTGTGCCCGATCATCCGCGAGCCAGGGCTGGGCAATGTGACGGTTTGTGAGAACAAACCCATTCCCAACGTAAAAGCCTGTACCGACGAACTCATATTCAGCAATTGCGGCATGACCCTCTGGAGTTAATGCCGAAGGTTGATCACTACTCTGGACCGCTGCTCCGCTTTCGTTTGTTTGCGCCTCGGGATAACGAAGTGGTCTACCAGTACCGGATTCGACGAAATAGAACGAGCCGGCAATCAGACAAACGCCGCGGCCGTACTCACTGCGAAGTTTGACAGCAAGCGACAAGCTGTCGCGAATCTCCTTGTTGGCTCTACCGAGATCAGTCAGTTGGTCATTCAACTTTGCTGACTGTTGCTTCGTTTGATCTAGCTGTGCGCCTAAGTCGCCAATCAGTCGCCTGCTTCGTTGAAGTTCTTTGTACATAGCGAAGCCGATGTAGAGCATGCCTCCAACCAGGGCGATCGCTATAGCCAGCGTAATCAGTTTTGTACTCGGATTAATCTCGCGGACAAGCTCGCGTGTGAACTCGCGGAGAAACACTTTTGCATCGTCGCGGCGGGCGGTTGCTGCCGACTCGATGGCGGCCGCTTCAATAAATGGTGCTACGTGAGTTTCTTTTGAACCGCTCGGTACAACTGCGGGCAGTGATCTAATGGGAAAGAACTGGAGGATGAGGTCAGAGCCAGCTACACGAACCTCGTCACCGTCTTCGATAGCGTCGCCAACAGTGAACTCCGCGCTGTTCTTGGTGACCTCTAATGAGGTGTCAAAGGCTGCGACGCGATACAGGCCGTCGTGCCTTACCAGTTCTAACAAGAATCCGTTAGGGGATTTCTTCGGTAGTGTAGACGAGCGCAGCCTAAGCTCGGCGCCTTCTGAACTGCCGATACGCACGCGTTCGTCCGTGAGGATTTCAGTGTGCCGGTCTTCGCCCGAGGAGATGTGAATAACGAGGCCGGTTGCCATATTTAAAACTAGACAGCTACTGCAAGTAAGTCAGGAGGCGAGCCATCCCATTCTGAGCTGTGGAGGATGTTCTGTCGCCACATGCACTCATTCTACAATGAAGTTTAGAGAAACGGTTAACGAGAATGCGAAGGGCACCGCGAAAGCACACCTTAGCTTCTAGTGGTTTCTGTCTCTCATTCTCACCGGGCTTCAGCCCGGTGAGTAGTGCCTCTAGATCTCCGAAACCGTTTTAACGGTTTACCTGCCGGCGCAAACGATTGTGCGTCTGTTGGAGGAACATCGGTATTCCGCGGGAAAGTAAACCGTTAAAACGGTTGCCAGGACTGTCGGTTGGCCTGTCACCGGGCTGAAGCCCGGTGAGGATGAGAGATGTTCCCGCTCTTTTCCCTTCGTGCTAGCATGTCTTCGACCCTATGCCCAAGCCTGATTTCATCGATGACTGCGAGCGATTAGCTGAGCTGGCACCGGTAGCAACCGCACCCATCCAGCATCACGTGTTTGTGTGCACTGGTAAGTCTTGTTCCGCAGTAGACAGCGCTGAAGTCAAAGCGGCGTTCGAGCAGGAACTGAAATCACGCGGAATGCAGTTTGGCAGCGAAAAGAAAGGACGGAATCCGCGGGGTAGTGTAGTTCTGACCGAGTGCAGTTCAGTTGGCTTTTGCGCGATCGGGGCGGCGGTGATGGTTTATCCGGACGGAGTCTGGTATGCCCAGGTAAGAGCTTCAGATGTCCCTGAGATAGTGGAGGAGCACCTCATCAATGGTCGGGTAGTGGAGCGCTTGGCGCTGCTGAGAGTGCCTGCTGTCGAAAAGAATACGCAAGTTGTCGACTCAGGGAATTGGGAGGCGTGATTAATTGGTTCTTCTCTCGAGCACTTAGAAGAAATACCTAAGTCTAACTCGCGGACGCAGCTTGTTTTGGATTCCACCTCAATACTGGCTTGCGAGCAGCCGCTGCCTCGTCAAGTCGACCGATGCGTGTATTGTGAGGTGCGTTCAGAACAAGGTCTGGCTCTTCTGCGGCTTCTTTCGCAATCGACCTCATGGCCTCGATAAACTGATCGAGTTCCTGTCTACCAACCGATTCTGTCGGTTCAATTAACATCGCGCCCTGCACAATGAGCGGGAAGTAGATCGTCATTGGGTGGAAACCGTAATCGATCAGCCGCTTGGCAATGTCCAGGGTGTGCACGCCTTTTCGGGTTTGCCGTTTGTCAGTGAACACGACTTCATGCATTGGTGGCCCGTCGAAAGGTTTGTCGTAGTCCGAGGCGAGCCCTTGCGCGATGTAACGTGCGTTGAGTACCGCGGCTTCTGTCGCTTCACGCAAACCGTCATTGCCGTGGGTCAGTGTGTACGAGAGAGCCCGTAACATCATCCCGTAGTTACCAAAGAAGGCTTTGACGCGACCAATCGACTGCGGTTGGTTGTAATCGAGCTGGTACGACGTTTCATCCTTTTTGACTACTCGCGGAACAGGGAGAAACGGTTCAAGCTCCCTTGTGCAGCAACAGGGTCCGCAACCTGGTCCGCCACCACCGTGAGGCGTCGAGAAGGTTTTGTGCAAATTGAGGTGGATCACGTCGACACCCATATCGCCGGGACGGGCGATGCCGACGAGTGCGTTCATATTGGCGCCGTCCATATAAACCAGACCACCAGCGTCGTGAACGATCTTGCAAATCTCTTGAATATTTCTTTCGAAGAGGCCGAGTGTGTTTGGATTAGTCAGCATCAGCCCCGCGACATCGCCGTGAGCACACAGCTCGCGCAAGTGCTCTAGATCTGTCAACCCTTCCGCAGTTGATCGAATCGTCTTAACAGAGAATCCGGAAAGATGAGCAGATGCCGGGTTGGTGCCGTGCGCTGAGTCGGGGATCAGCATCGTTCTTCTGCTGGATGCTGCGTTGCCATCGCGCGCATCGAGAAAGGCCCGAATAATCATGATGCCAGTCATCTCGCCATGCGCACCCGCGGCGGGTTGAAGCGAGATTCCAGGAAGACCGGTGATTTCGGACAAGTGTTCCTGCAGTTCAAAAATTACCTGGAGCGCGCCCTGCGCATCGCGTTCCTCGCTTAATGGATGAAGATTCGCAAAGCCCGCAATACGTGCTACTCGCTCGTTGAGACGCGAGTTGTACTTCATCGTGCATGAACCTAATGGGTACATCCCAAGATCGATTGAGTAGTTCCAGGTCGACATGCGGACGAAGTGACGGATCACGTCGACCTCGCTGACCTCTGGAACACCTTCAAGATCGTCGCTGCGTAGAAATTGGGTCGGCACCAGTGTGTCAAGCGCTTGTTCTTCAACGTCGAGAGCTGGCAGCCGGTAACCCAGGCGACCGGTCTGCGACCGTTCGAAGATTAATTGCTCGTTTGGACTGATGTGGGTGGTGACTTTGGTGATTCCAGAGCTCATGCAGCTAATGTGTTTTTGAAAGTGAACTCAAGCCCGCAACGAGTGCGTCGATTTCGTTGCGCGTATTAATTTCCGTGACGCAAACAATGAAGTCATATGCGTGATCCGGCACGAAGCGCGACAGAGCCAGACCACCGTCGATTCCCTTATCGCTGGCCAATCGTGCCAGCAAATCAGCTGCCTTGATCGGGGCACGAACAACAAACTCATTAAAACGAGGTCCGGTGAAGGGGAGTGAAAAGCCGGGAAGTGCGCCAATTAGACGTGCCGCATAAGCAGCTTTCTGGACGCATTGGTGCGCGGCTTCCTGGATGCCTTTGCGACCCATCGTCTCGAGATAGACAGTGGCAGCGAGTGCGATCAGTCCTTCATTGGTGCAGATGTTCGAGGTAGCCTTCTCACGTCTGATGTGTTGCTCGCGTGTGGCCAGTGTCAGTACAAAACCTCGACGGCCTTTTTTGTCATAGGCCTCGCCGACAAGCCGGCCGGGAATTTGGCGCGCATATTTCTCTCGAGTCGCAAACAAGCCGACATACGGACCGCCAAATGAAAGAGGCACGCCAAAAGATTGCCCTTCGGCAATAACAATATCTGCACCGCAGGCGCCGGGCGAATTGAGCAGCCCAAGTGAGATCGCTTCGGTTATCGCGACAACCAGCAGGGCTCCTTTTGCTTGGGCAGCTTCTGCCAGGCTCGTCAGATCTTCGATGCACCCAAAAAAGTTAGGAGACTGCACCACGACTGCAGCCGTTTGCTCGTTGATTTCGGCGGTCAACGAAGTCCCTGCCTGACCGGTTTGCTGATCGTGACTCACGATCTCTAAATCGATTCCCGCATGTTGCACATACGTTTTTACTACGTCGAGGTACTGCGGATGGACAGACGACGTCGCAACAACCCGGGATCGTTTTGTTATGCGCTCGGTCATCAAAACAGCTTCTGCCAACGCCGTGGAGCCATCGTACATCGATGCGTTTGCGACCTCCATACCCGTCAGTTGGCAAACAAGCGTTTGGAATTCGAAGATTGTTTGTAACGTTCCCTGCGAGATTTCAGGTTGATAGGGTGTGTAAGCAGTAAAGAACTCGGAGCGAGACAAGATGTGATCGACGATCGTGGGAATGTAATGGGAATACGCACCACCACCAAGAAAACTCGTGCGCCGGGCAGCAGTGTTGCGAGCGCCCATTTGCTCGAAGCGAGTCAACAGTTCCGTCTCTGAAAGTGCAGCAGGAGTATTGAGAGGTCGCCGCAGAAGTAAGTTATCAGGAATGGAATTGAATAAAGCTTCAGCCGATTTGAGCCCAATCGAGTCGAGCATATCCGCGCGCTCTTCCGGCGAGTTTGGAATGTAGCGCAAGGTTATTCTTTCTCTGCTTTCGTGAAGTCTTCATACTCAGCCGCAGTCAGGAGACTATCAACCTCGCCGGGACTGGACATTCGGATACGAATCATCCAACCCGTGCCGTACGGATCGGAGTTTACTTTTTCTGGTTCGTCAGCCAGCGACTCATTGATTGAGACAACTTCGCCAGAAACCGGTGTGAACACTTCGGAAACGGCCTTTACCGATTCAACGGATCCGAAAGATTCGTTCGTTGCAAATTCGTCACCTGGTTTTGGCAATTCGACATACACCACATCGCCAAGAGAGTCTTGAGCGTAGTCAGTGATTCCGACGACTGCTTGGTCGCCTTCAACCCTGACCCACTCATGGTCCTTGCTGTAGTGCAGGTCTTCTGGAACGTTTGCCATGGTTCCTCCAACTAGTTTTAGTTTCTAACAAGGTCAACAGACCAAAGTTTCCTAGCGAGCGCGCTTGTAGAAGGGCGTCTTAACGATTTGCGCGCCTACCAATCTGCCTCTAACGTCAATCTCAATTTCACCGCCCACGGTTGCGAACTCAGACGGAACATAAGCGAAGCCGATGTTCTTCTTTAGGTAAGGAGCCGGACTGCCTGACGTCACTCTGCCGACGCGCTCGTTGCCAATGACCACATCTTGATCATCTCGAGCTATTCCGCGCTCTGTTACTTCAAATCCAACCAGGCGCTTCTTTACTCCCGCCTCCTTCTGTTGCACCAACGCTGCTCGCCCCAGAAATTCGCCTTTGTCTAATTTGCAGATCCAACCAAGGTTAGCCTCAAGCAGTGTTGTTGTCTCGTCGATCTCATGTCCATATAGTGACATTCCTGCTTCGAGTCTCAACGTATTGCGGGCCGCAAGTCCGCACGGCAAGACACCGATTGCCGTGCCAACATTCCCGGCCTCGAGCAGTTTGTTCCACAGCTGCTCAGCTTTGTCTGAAGCAGCGTAGACCTCAAAACCATCCTCGCCTGTATAGCCTGTCCGCGAAATGATACTGGGCACTCCGTCGACACTTCCCTTGGTGAAATGGTAGTACTTGATTTCAGGGAGTGCCGTATCAGTGAGTTTCTGCAGGATCGACAAGGAGTCTGGGCCTTGAACCGCAATTTGGCAGAACTCGGAACTGACATTTTTCAATTCGACCGACTCGCTGGCGTGATGTTGCCTTATCCAATCCCAGTCTTTATCAGTTGTGCCGGCATTGACTACCAGAAGTAGATGGTCGGCAGCGAGACGGTAAACCAGCAAATCGTCAACAACGGTTCCTGCAGGCGTCGTTAGGGCCGAGTACTGAGCTTGTCCATCTACCAACTTACCAACGTCGTTTGAGGTAATCCGGTTAACAAAGGCAATCGCCTCGGAGCCTTTAACATCAATCTCACCCATATGTGAGACATCAAACAAGCCAGCGTGATTTCGTGTTCGTAAGTGTTCTTCGATCGTTCCCGCAGCATACTGAACTGGCATGTCCCAACCGCCGAAGTCCACCATTCTGCCGCCTAGATCTCGGTGCACGCGATTAAGTGGGGTTTGTTTTAGTTGTGGTGCTGTGGCGGTCACATTCATCACGCGTGGACTCGATGCGCGAATCTCACGTCGATTAGATCACAAATAACAGGTGAAGCCGCAAACTAGCATGCGACGTGCGGTGCGTCAAGCGAGCATCTCCAGTGGGCTTTTATGGATTTATACCGTCCAAATTCTTAGCCCTTGATTGGTGGCAGTGGTCCAGGCCCGAGGACAGCGATTGAAAGTTTTTCGACTCAAGCGGAACGGTTCGCGTCATAATCTGGGCGCGAAGAATGCGCAGTGTGTCGATTCTTGATGTGCGACTAGAGTTGATTTGAAAGGAGCGGTTTAGATGTCTATCGCAAGCACAAGGACCAAAGTGCTGTTGGTGCTGGCTCTCGCACTATTGGCTTTGCCAGTTGAGGCTCAGGTGCGGAGAGGACCACGCGGCCGAATTTACACCAGGGCGGAAGTAAATGAATTGATCAAAACAGCTGAGGACCGGAGCGATCGTTTCATGAAGCTGTTTGACAAGGCGCTCGATAAAAGCGTGCTTGACGGAACACAGCGGGAAGATCGGTTGAACGAGCGAGTCAAGGATTTTGAAAAAGCGATGGATAAATTACGTAAGGAGTTTGATAAGCGAGAGAGCTTCATGGATACGAAGCCCCAGATGCAGGATGTCTTGACCATAGCTCGAGATATCAATGCAGTTATGCTGCGTCGGAATCTTCGAGCGGATGTGGAAGAGGAGTGGGCGGCCCTAAGACGCGAACTTAATGTGCTGGCGAGTGTCTACTACCTGCCTGGTTTGCGCGCTTACTGATGACGTCCGAAATGGGAGACGTTAGACACCACCGGCTCAGCAGCATGGAGTTTCAATTTCAACCAAGTCTCAGAAACCAATTTACTTTTTAGATACCAGCGGCTTTAGCCGCGTGGAGTTTCAACTTCAACCTAGTCCTTGACCTCGAACCTCGTGCGCGCGGCGCAGCCGCGCGTCGGTTCTTGAGGATGAGCGGGCAAGGTGGAAGTTGAACCTCCACGCGGCTGAAGCCGGTGGTGTCTTGTATTTACGACGACGGTAGTATTCGCGCTCGCAAAAGAAAAACGCTCCGAGCGTTCGGAGCGTTTTTGCTTGGCACATAGGATTAACTGTTAGAAATTCCGATCATCGACATCAACTTTTTGCACCGCGAACACAACCCTCATTGTATCTGGGCGGCGATCTAGTGAAGCTGGCACAAACGCGGCGTCTTGTCGAAGAGCAGATTCAAAGTCGTCCAACATTCGCTTGTCGCGGGGAGCCTGGACTACATCAGCCAAAGAAGCTGCGCCATTACTGAAAACATCGGCGACAACAATCATGTCGTCTGGTTCTTCATGAGGACGGGAGTATGCGCGAGTCAAAGCAGCGAGCGCACCGCCAGGGTTCAGGCTCGGTGATTGTTCGGCAAACGGCGCCCGACTCGCGGCGAAGTCTTCCGGCGTAACTGGCTTGTTTAGATCAAGAACACCCCTCGGCGTTCGCAGGACGATAACACTGCTGTTTTGCAAGGCCGCTTCCCTCAAAGCGACGAAGTGTGGACGCAGTGCGGCGAACATCAGCGCAAACATGATGACGGACGCGAATGACCCAACCGTATAGGGCATTAATCGTGGTTGCAGAAACCGAGCGATCCGATATGTCCACAATAGATCCGGAGCTTGACGTTGCGCTGCTGCTTCGATCACTAACGCATCGGTAATTGTGGCTGCCAGACCCGCGGGAGGAACTGGACGGGTAAGTCCACGTAGACCTCGAGTTAAGGAACGCAACTCGGTTACTTCAACACGACACACAGGGCATCGATTCAAGTGTTCATCGATTGCCACTCGGGTTGGCAGCGAAACACAATCGTCGATGTATAACGAGAGCGATTGTTTAGTTTCTTCGCACAACATATTTTGATTTCCAATTGTCAATCGCCATTCTCAAGATCACGGTAATTGACAGCAATACATTCTGGATGACTGGCCAACCCCGGCTGCTTCCTTGTTGTTTAAGAAGCAACTCCGACAAGTTCAGGACACCTCCTCGAGGCTTGTCTGAGCGATGTTCAACGGGTGTTGCTGGCCACGTTTTCAAATACGCTCAATTGGCCTTTGGAAGCCTTAGCCCGCCGTTTTCTCACTTCGACCCATTTGGCACCGAGTTTCGTGAGCCGGGGTAGGGCAGCCATCCAGATATTTTAGACTGTCCGATATGCTTTAGCTTGTCGCGTTGTCGGAACATTACTTCAAGAGTCAACGACAAGCTAAAGCATATCGGACAATCTTCAATTACAAAGATCCTTCCAACTTGCGTCGCAACTCCTGCCGACCACGCGCCAGTCGCGACTTAACAGTTCCGACGTTTATTTCAAGCGCCACTGCAATCTCCTCGTAGGCGAATCCTTCGATGTCTCGGAGAATCACAGTCTCGCGGTACACGCGACGAAGGCCGCCAAGAGCTTTTCTCAGGGCTTGTTCTCTTTCATGAGCAAGCGCGTCCTGTTCGGGGTCCCGACCCGTTTCAGTCCTTAGGGTGGCGATGAGCGACTGTCTACCGTCGTTGTCATCCAACGAGACGGTCGAATCACGTCGCCGTCTACGCCACCACCGCCACCGATTGCGTGCCTGGTTAATCGCGATGCGATAAATCCAGGTTCTCAGGTCCGATTCCCCACGGAAGTTGGCGATGCTTTGAAAGGCTCGGAGAAACGTTTCCTGGGTAAGATCTCTTGCTTCCTCACGGTTTTCCGTTAGTCGATAAAGCAATCCGAAAATCTCACTGGATCGTTCGTCGACGAGCTTTTCAAATGCCGCGCCGTCGCCGCGTCTTAATCTTTCAATGAACAGCGCCTCGGGTTTTGGCCGTGCCTCAACAGGGGTCGCGGATGCGACCTGCTCTAATTCCATTTGCCCTCGGAGGGCTATAGGCTCTCCGTAGCTCACTGAACACCCCCTGGGGCGGGAATCCGAGCGTCGAAATTCTGCCCATTCCCGGACAGGCATCTGATTGGACACTGGTCAGAACCAAATTGTTCCCAGAAAAGATTCATTGTCCTAAAAATGGCGTTGCGCTGAATAAATCGACTGCAAAATCGAGGTACCAGGAGTCGAAGAACCCTTGCTTGACAACTTTTCGTACGCGCCATTAGAGTGACGTTTTCGTTTATCATACACCCATTGAACGAAGTTCAGTATGGGTACTTGCGAGAGGGGATAAGTGGCGAAATATAAGAAGAAGCGGGCACGAGAGCTCCAACACGATCGTTTCCGGGACACCACCATGAGCCTGCTTGACCAGTTGGGTGATGCGCTGGAAGGCAAAGGGCGCACGATTCTTTACGGTATGGGCGGGTTGTTAGTGCTCGTTGTGTTGGTTGTTGGTCTGGTCAAATGGAATGCCCGTAAGAGCGATGAAGCGCGGCAAGCTCTGGGAAGGGCGATCGACATTACGACCGCGACGATTTCGACCACCCCTGCGGTAGGTTCTGCGGCAATGACCTTCGCCAGCGAGCAGGAAAGGTCGAAGCGGGCAATAGAAGAGTTCGAGAAAGTCGCCGCAAAATATGGCGATCCATACCGTACGGAAGCTCGTTATTTCATCGCCGCGAATCGCTTGACCATTGATCGACAAAAAGGAATGAGTGAGCTTGCTGAAGTCAGTGGCAGCTCGGTCCCAGAAGTTGCGGCGTTGGCCAAATTTGCTCTCGCACAGGCGAACGAAAGTGATGGAAAACTCGCCGAGGCTGCTCAGCTGTATGGCGATTTGGCCAGACTAAATAGTTCGACGGTTACCCCTGAGACGGCAAACCTCAGAATTGCGAAGGTCTACGAAAAACAAGGCAAGAAGAAAGAAGCTGCCGACATTCTTTTTAGCCTGGTAGATGCTTCAAGAAAGGCCAAGGGTAAAGACGACAAACCTTTACCTGCTTCCTCTGCCGCCCGCGAGGCGGCAACAGAATTACAAAAACTCGATCCAGATCGTTTCGCGCAACTTCCTCCTGAAGCACCAGTAATATAACCCGCAAGACAGTTCGTAAATTGCGTTTCCGGACATGGACAACCTTACCCACTCGCTGGTTGGACTTGGGGCGGCGAAGGCGGGGTTGGAAAGGTTGTCGCCAGGCGCTACGTCACTATGCGTTCTGGCTGCGAATGCGCCAGACGCAGACATCGTAGTTTTGTTATTCAGCGATCGGTGGGCTTTTCTTCAACACCACCGCGGGATTACTCACGCAATCGTCGGTACCATCTCCATCGCGGTTCTACTCCCACTGCTCTTTTACCTGGGTGATCGGATCGTGGCCCGACTGAAAAGTCGAGCTCCCCTGGTCAAATTCCGGGGCCTTTTTGTGGCGTCCGTGATCGTCAGTCTTACTCATCCACTTCTCGACTGGACGAACAATTATGGCATCCGGTTTCTCCTGCCGTGGTCGTCACGGTGGTTCTATGGTGACTTTGTCTTCATCGTTGATCCGTTCATATGGTTAATACTGGGGAGCGGATGCTTTCTCTTAACGACGAGGACTCGAGGTCAACGTTTGATTTGGCTGCTGCTTGCTTTGTTTCTCACGTTTCTTATGGTCGCGAGTCCGCGCGCGGTTAACCTGCCGAATCCCTGGTTAATACGTGGGCTCTGGTTGGCGACGCTTTCATTGTTGATCTTTCTTTTCGTCAAAAGAGTTGGTTCACGATTTGGCGCGAGAATCGCAATAGGATCAATAGTTTTGGCTGTGGTGTATTGGTGTTTGTTGCTGTTCGCACATTTCCAGGCTCTGTCTCGCGCAAGAGAGCAAGCCACAGCTTTGACTCCAACTGGTGAATCGATTTCTCGTCTTGCCGCTATGCCCACACTCGCCAATCCGTTTGACTGGGACTGTGTTTTTGAGACTGACAAGGCAACGTATCGATTCAGACTGAATCTTGGAAGCAGTTCCTCTGTTACTAGAACCGTTCGCTACCAGAAGCCTGCAGGCCAGTTGGACCAGGCACTAAAAGAAGGTTTGGCTGATCGTCGCACGCAGATCTTTCTTGGTTTTGCGCGCTTTCCCGTTGCCCAATTGTCAGAACAAGACTGCACGACACAAACGTTCGTTCAATTGGCGGACTTACGTTACACTGAACCTGGAACGTCGCGTGGGAGTTTTTCACTGGACGTTCCGGTCGATTGTGCGGACATGTTGAATTTTGAACGATGAACGAGAGCAAAGAGATTAACAGCTTGTCAGCACTCGCCGACGCGAATGAAGGTCGGCAGTCAGATCAAAGGAGAGCGACGGTTGCCAGTGTTCGCGTCTCACCCGGACCCTATTTGGCCATCGCGAGTGTCATGACTTTTTCGTCGGCTCTATTGCTTCGATCTAATCATGATGCCTGGGCTCTGATTCTGGTGGGGGTCGCCTGGATAATTGTGCCCCTGCTGGCTCTGGCTGATCGAATTGTTTTCGATGGCGTATCAATCCGTCGTCAGGGGCCAGGCTTTTTTATTCTTCAATCGGTTTTTGGCCGCTCGAAGCAATTGACAGTCTCGGACTTTGAAACTGTGGAGACCAATGCCGTTCGCACGCTGCGGCGACGTGGTTCTGTCAGATATCGCTATCGGACGCAGATTAGCGGTAAGGGTAAGGAGTTTGTGATTGCGTCAGGTGGCGAAGCATATCGAAGATTGGTGCGTGAACTGCTGCCTCTAGTACACGAAGACAAGCTTGATAACCGTAGTCGCGATTTGCGTGACTATCTGAGTGATCCTGGCTCTGTAAAGCGGAAGACGCAACTATCTCAACTCGCCTCTGAGGATATCCTGGATGAAACGATGTCTGAGTATCGAGTTGGTGGCAAGCAAAAGAGAGCGCAGGAATCAGAAGCCACACCAGCTTCTGCACAAGACATTGAACGGGCACACTTACTACGACGACTCGGAAATGAGTTGCGTGTTTCAGGTCGTTTGCGCGAAGCAGGCGAAGCTTTCAGACGAGCGTTGAATGCTACTCCACCGGGTGCCTGGCTGATTTACGACTTTGCGCGTTTGCTCCGGTCTCAAGCGAGCGCACAGTCGGACGCCAGACTACTCACGAGATCTCGAGCTGCTCTTCGGCTGGCTTCAATGAGAGCTGAAAACGATCTCGTGTTGCTTCCGTTGATTGGAGAGAGCTTTTTGGAGTGTGGCGATTCACGGCAAGCGCGGCATACATTACAGAAGACAGTTGACCTCGATACCGGAAACTACAAAGCTCGATTAGGACTAGCTGACATCGCACTACGCGAAGGTAAGTTGGCGCATGTCATTCATCATTATCAGGCAGCAGCTCGCGTAACTTCGGAGCAGGCACTTGCTCGTTATGCCAGGAGAGAAGGCGAGTATTACCTCAATCTCAACAACGATGAGGAATACCTCGCCATAGAGCTTCGCAGAATAAATTGGCTCCAACACGTGACCCGCGTGCGGCGTCTTTCGTCACGAGTTATCAATGCCGGAATTCTACTGGCATTGGCGGGTGGTTTTCTCGATCCGGTATTAGGAAGTGTTGGTTGGTCAATTGCTTCATCGGCGATGATCGTTTGGCTGTTTACCTTACTGGCGACGAGGTTGTTGTTTAGTCGTTCGAAATACGGGTCGCTTGCCTAATGGGCTCAACAGGGCATCCCAACGATATCGCGGACGCTCACGTCCCTCTCCTAGTCGTTTGAACACCAATTGAATGACAGCCTGCGTGATCCATTCGTGATAAAACTCGCCAACTGAAGCCAGCTCGGCATCAGGCGCCGGATTCATAAAATCGATGGCGTAAGGCACTCCGTCTTTGATTGCGAACTCCACCGTGTTGATGTCGTATCCAAGTGCGGTACACAGTGTGCGAACGTCGTTTCTTACTCGATCAGCCAGTTCCGGAGTGAGGTAATTCGGGTTGTGTACATATTGCTCGCCAGACAAGTACGGTTTGCGTGGATCGTAAGCCATGATCATGACTTCTTCCTGGCCAACGCAATAGCATCTGACAAACTGATCGAAGTCAATTGATTCCTGGAGCGTCATGCAGAGTGTTCCGCTCTTGTCGTATTCAGCCCAGAGCTCCTCGAGGGAATTAATCTTGGAGACGTTTTTCCAGCCACCACCATCAAACGGCTTGAGGAAAGCCGGCAATCCGACGTAGTCGATTATTCCTTGCCAATCAAGCGGAAATTCCAGATTTCGCAGACTCTCACTAACGATTCCTTCAATGTAGTCTTTTTGTGGCAGCAGGACAGTCTTTGGTGTCGCGACGCCCAGCTTTTGGCTGAGTGAATAGTTAAAAAACTTGTCGTCAGCCGACCACCAGAACGGATTGTTTATTATCGTCGTTCCCTCGAGCGCCATGCGCTTTAGAGTAGCCCGATAGAAAGGCACCTCGTGCGAGATCCGGTCAATTACGAGATCGTATTTCGGCGGTGCATCATAGAGAATGCCGCCCAGCTTTATATATTCGGCAACCACGTCGCCATTGCTGCGTTCGTTGATGCCCTTGATGATTGCTTCCGGAAAAGTCTTTTCCCGGCCTACCAAAACTCCTACGCGCTTCATATCTAAGAATGTCCTTTCCTGCGATTACGAGCCCAAACAGCAGATCCAGGCGCCGAGCCTTCATCTGTACTCACAGATGTGAGTCTCGGCTCGGCGAAAACGAAGCAAAATACTCATGGGTTAGTTGGATGTCAAACTGAGAGCGACGGTGAGGAATCCTGGCGGGAGCAGCTTGACGAAAGATCGGAATACCTTCTGTTTTCCCACAAAGATTGGGACCAAAACTCGTAGCCAGTATCGTCAACTCTCACTATGAGAATCCCCAAATCGCAGGCCTGACCCCAGTCGTCAGTCTGCGTGAACTACGACTTTACGGTGATTACCTTTCGTTTTACTCGGGGCTGCGCTTGCCTTTATGCTTCCACAACATAGAATGCGGTATGGAAATACATCTTCCATAACCCGTCCTCGCGGGTGAAGCGAAGATCTATGAGATCCTCTCTCCTTTAATCTTCTCCCATTGATACCCTTGCGACGGCGCGGCACCGACAGTCCTTAAATCAGACGTCCGAGGCCCGCGGATTGTGCGAAGAGCCTCGCCATTGCCGCAGCGCCTGCCGGCGGCTCGCCGAGTAGTTGATGGTGACGCTTTCCAGCTCTAGATGAGTCGTCCCGCCATCCTGAGGAACTTTGAAAGTGACAATTTCGCAGCACTGGCAGTGACCTTTCAGAATTCGGTCGTCACTCCGGAACGAGCGACGATTGGCTGGGGGATCAACTTCAGCGTCAATCAGCCTGGTTGGCCACATCCCACGAAATTGCTCCTCAGAAATTTGTCGCGAGTTGTCTTGCCGCATTTCGCCGAGCACCGTCGCGATTATCTCCGGATCCACACAACCATCGAGGCGACTGGCCTGCTGGGCAGGCAGAACAAACGGCAGGCGTCAGTACCATCATCATGTAAAGAATAGCAGTGAATCTCATCGCCTGTTCTCTCTATCTTGCGTCTGTTGATTTTACCCGCCGGGACTAAACTCGCGCCGCAATTCATTGGTTTTGCAGTCACTGCGCAGAGCCGCACACGACGCGATGTTTCCGAGTGTGTAGCCTGCTTCCAGACCAACCCGACGTTTCAAAGAGTTCTTTGTACATTCCATCGGAAAACTTAACCCGCGTCCATTACCAGCTCGCGTAGTAAAGATACCAATGACCGCTAAGCTTTTTGTAAACAGGCTTCTGATCTCCATGATCTCTTTCGATTACATAGTCTACGGAGTCAACAAGTGGGGTTAGCGGAGTAGTTGAGTATATGTAACTCTTTTCAGAAGTCGAAACAATGCCGCCAGATGAGGCGATGAACCTGAGAGCGTTATCCTTATCGCGCTGAAACCCCCGCTCCAATCTGAGTTTTGCAAAGAGATTCCGGTAAGCTACGAGTCGCTCCTTCGGAACGTTGCGATTGGAGCCTTCACGGAAAAAGACAAATTTGTCGTCGAGCCTAATGATGTCTTCGTCCTCAACCAGCATTCTAATTAATGTGTCGAAATCCGACTGATGTGACTTTAGTGTTCCCTCCAACTCACTGTCCGATGGATGAGGAGACAAATTACATGCTCCCATTGCTATTACGGAAATGAACAAAGCGAGGAAGAACGTCAGATTTGGACGCACGAAGATCACTGGCACACCTCTCTTCGAATTAGATCCGCCAGTTGAAACGGTTTTATCTCTCCATTACTCAAAGCTGCGCCATGCCGCGTGGATACGGCGTTTAATCTTTGGTCAGCCCTTTGGCTATCGTTCTGGACTGGATATACAAGGGGTAAAACAGTGTCCATTGTTACCACGAAGTCGTATTCGCGCGCATCTGCAACCCAGCGACCAAAGGTTTCACTTCCCCACTGAGTCGCAATGAATCCGGCACTTAACCCGCCGATGTAGTGCCGTGCTTGATCGGGACTACCACCAAAGTCTTGAAAGGAAACCTTAAAGCCATCGCTTGAGAACTCGTTTCTGAGATTTGCGAACCTCCTAAAAAGTCGCTCGACAAAATCGCTGGGTATGAGATGAGGGTTATTCCTTGACAGTTCTTCAACTATGTCTGCGAACCGCTGACAAGACGTTCGCGTGTCAGTGTTTTGAGCGTTCTGCGCATTCTGTGGCTCAGGTTCCGCTCCTCCGCCCCCACCGCCAGGTTCAGGTTCCCCGCCTGTTTCAATCAGAATGCCGGTGTCTCCGATGATTCCACCAATGACACCACCATCAATGGGAGAATCAAATGAAATCGGTACATCGACCGACCATTGCCCGGGCAGAGGTACCATTGGCTCTGGAAAGAGCCCGGAAGGATCCACGAAATTCACAGGATCATTCTGCACATAAGCATAGCGATTGAGCGACTGTGGATCAGCGAGATTCATGCTACCACCGTAGGGATCCGGCTGGTCAAAGCGCGCGTGCCAGCGATTGTACCTGCGGTGCATTGCTTCATCTGACTGGTTCCCATCGCGATCGCAGGTGGTGAAAAACCGCGGCTGAAAGCCCGAGTTACTGCTTCTGGTCGTGTCGCCGCCCCAGGGATCCAACTCGACTATGCTCACCACATTGCCTGAGCTGTTGGTCACGCGCTTACTCTTGGCGAACGGATCCTGATGGACCCAACTCACCTGATTGTTCTGCTGCACGGCGAGTAGTTGTCCACCCTGATAGACAAAGCCCCGGGTCATTGTGCCGGAGCTATTAAGCTCGGCGACTATCTGCTCCCCGAGCGCTGCGCTGCGCAGATAATAAGTAGTGGTGCCGTTCTCTTCTTTCTTCACCCGCAGACGATCGCCGTCGTACGTCTGCTGCAATAAGTAGCCGCTGTAACTGGCTGTCGCTTGCTGGCCAGTGGCGTCGTAGGTGAACGTCTGCCCCAAATCGTTGGTTAGGTTTCCTGCGGCATCGTAAGTAAAACCGTCGCGCTTGTTATTCGTGTAGGTCGCGTTCTCTACGCCCCGGCCGGTACCACCCCAGCCCTCAAAATACGTGCGATTGCCCCACTTGTCGAAGTAATAACC
>DASYRR010000277.1:0-9744 GCA_036004125.1 Pyrinomonadaceae bacterium
GTCTCGATTCGCACAATCTCACCCTGGGTGACATTCACTTTTTGATTTTTGACGTGACCGCCACTGTGTACACGCGATAATTCGGTGACGACGTTTGAACGCGATAGACCAGAAGCAGTTACGACATCCAGCCGACCGTCATCGATCCTCGCTCCTGGCGACAACATCATCCCGCCGCCTGCATAAAGTCCGTTGGCCACACCAATAAGATTCATTGGCGAATCCGCGATGGTGCGTCCGTCAACCGTGACTCGAACTCGCCGTTCACGCCACACCGCTAGTGCTCCGACTGCGGCCACGATGAAGCGAAATTCACCCGAGAAGGCGTGCATGAATTTCCCCTGCGCTGCTACCCGACCCGCCGTCTCCCCACCGATTCCCATCGTCGAGGCATTCAAACACAAAAAAGGCTTTTCGAAACCGTCGCATCTGCCATACAAGACATCGACTCGCTTTATTGATTCGTCGGTTTGCGAAAGGAAAGTGTCGATCCAGCTTTGTATGGACTTTCTCTTACCACGTAGTCCTCTGGCGAAGTCATCACCAGTCCCGGCGGGAAGTATTGCGAGTTTTGCGTCGGGGTTGATGGCTGTGGGCGGAACCTCAAGCAGATCGTGAAACTCAAAAAAGCCTTCGGCTACTTCGCTGAGTGTCCCGTCGCCTCCTACGACGGCAATAGACTCCACTCCACTCTGCAAGGCCAAACGCGTCTTCGTGGTTGCGTCACCTGCAGCTTTTGTCTGATAGGCTTCATAATCCAGACCGCTTTCGTCTAATTGTTTCTGTATGAATGGCCATGCACGACGAGCTTTGGCAGCGGTGTTGTTGATGATGATAAGGTTCGACACTCGATGCGAGCTTACAGGAGAAATAGATGTGGCGGAAATTCCGAACCTGGACTGGAATTAACAAGTTGGGGGAATGAATCTCAGATCTCAGATTTCAAATCAGATGCCTTCCGATCCGTATCATTCTGAGATCTGAGATCAGTGGTCAGTGGTTTTAAATAGGACCTATTCTTACCCCACCATCACAAACAAAAAAGGCCTGGTTGGAACCAGGCCTTTGTCCAGACTGCTAACAAAACTAGCCGCGCGGTTTTATTCGGCTCGCCGCAACTGCGAGTTCGCGTGCCCTTGGCATGGCGTCGACAGCGCGCGCTACTTGTGGATCCGCATCATTGAAAACCTGAGTTGCAGTGCGATACCCATAAGCGGCTGACAAGACGTTGTAGCGCAATTGTCTTTCGGCGAATGCGCGCGAGCGATCGAGTTGCTCGGGAGTTACCTTGAAGCTCGCGGTCTTGCTACCGGCAAACTTCTTCAAGGCTTGGAACAGCGGATCTGAAACCGGAAAATCCTCCGCTTCCAGATCGTGATCAAACTCTATCGTGCGCTGGACCTTGTAAGAGTCAAATCCCGCGACACGGCCGGTCGTCAACTCCAACGAAAAAGCAAAGATCACATCGCGCAGATGTCTTTCCGCAGCGCTAATGGTTCCAGGCTTGACCACTTCATCTGGAGAGATTCCACCGCCACCATAAACAGCCCGACCAGAATCTGTATGGCTTTCTGGTCCGTTCTGCGGAGCAGCTTGCGGGTTCTTGTCAGCGGCCAGGCCCCCCGGAAAGTAGTAGTTATAGAAACCACCATTCGAATAATCACGCTGAATAAGCCGCCCCGACGGAGTGAAATACTTAGCAATGGTAAGCAAGAGAGCCGAGTCGTAATCCAATTGGAACGGATACTGGACGAGTCCCTTTCCGAAAGTGGTTTCGCCGACGATGAGTGCGCGATCGTGATCTTGCAGGGCCCCCGCCACAATCTCTGCAGCTGATGCCGTATCGCCGTTCACCAGCACGACGAGTGGAACGCTGTCGGGATTATCGTTAACCGCTGCGTACGCTTGCGAACTGTCGCGGAATCGACCCTTCTGCGAAACAATCATCTGCCCATGTTGAAGAAATGTATTCGCCACTCGTACAGCTTGAATCAGAAGGCCACCACGATTGCCTCGCAGATCGAGCACCAACATATTCATGCCTTTGGCATGGAGTTGCTTTAACGACTGTTCGAATTCATCTGCAGTCGTTAAATTGAAACCACCCGTCATCGCCACGTAACCAACGCCGGGACGAAGCATGTACGACTGTGCGATCGAAGGTAACGGCACAGCGTCGCGCACAATATTCACGGTCTCGGTTTGATGGTTAGCAGGATGTTCGACCGTAACCTTTACGGTTGTGCCGCGCGGCCCCAACAAGAACTTTCTTACTTCCGGATAAGTTTTACCTTTCATGGACTGCCCATCGACCGCGGTGATGCGATCGCCGAAACGCAGTCCCGCACGTGCGGCAGGTGAGTCGCTGAAGGTAGCGCGAATGAAGGTGTTGACATCGGCGCCGTCGCGCAAGTCCTCGATAGTTGCGCCAATTCCGAAGTACTCAGAACGCTGTTCAGTGCGGAAAGATGCATACTCCACCGGATCGAAATAAGTGGAGTGCGGATCCAATACACTCAACATGCCGCTGATTGACGACTTAAAGACGGCGTTGTAGTCGAGCTTCTTTCCGTCGATGTGGTTGGTTTGGATTACCGACAATGCTTCCGAAAGATCACTCCTTATCAATGGAGCAGACGTTGCGGCCTTGCCATTGGATGTAGTTCCATTGGTCGAACGTTCAGGTGTCGTGCCAGTTGCTCGACGGGCCGAGCGGTTTTGTTGGGCAAAAATGATGGCAGGTACCAAAAGAGCTAAAACGAGGAAAAACATGCCCGGGGCAAAGAATCTTTTTGTCACGCAACCCTCCTAAAACTGTTGTTGCTCTTACCGTAATGTTTTGGGCGCCAAATCCGGTTGCCGGCTTTCGGGACGGAAACGGGGACGCCAGAATAACACGAAGCAAGGGGCCTTTTGAATGTACGCGCCACCTTTATTTGAGGTTGTGACCTACTGGTAACCGCGATATTAGTACACTCCAAGAGCCTTCAGTACCCGATCTTCCGTTTCGTAATCGAAATCTCCAGGTTTTGCTTCCGGGGGCTTCGCTCGTTCCCATTCAAGGGTTCGCCTTAATCCATCTCGAAACGAAATCGGTTCCGAAAACCCTCTTTGTGTACGAATCAGAGAGGTATCGGTTTCCAGTCGATGCTGCCAATTGAGTCCGCTACGCATTTGTTCGGGGAGCTGCGAGGGTTCGACTGGTACGACCCGGCCGCGCCACCCCACCACGTCAGCGATTTCAGCAATCCAGTCCTTTTCGGGAAGGCCTCTACTGTCTCCGACGTTGTAGATGCGACTGGTTGAGTTTTGGTCGCCCGCGGCCCATGAAATTGCCGCCGCGACGTTCTCGACATATCCTCGAGTCCAGCGCCAATTCATCATTTCATTCTCGACCAGAATCGCGGACCGGCCGTCGTCCATGCGTTTTAGATAGTGAAAGAGCCGGTGCTGTCGGTCGCCGGGACCGTAAATAGCGGGCAGTCGAAGCACGGATGTGGGAAGTTCAGAGTCGTTCATTACGACTCGTTCAACGAGGATCTTGTCGTAATTGTAGAAGGGATCGTGCTCGTCTTTCGCCCGGGCGCGATAGGGAAACAGGTTTTCCCGAAGCGGCGAGTTTTCCGTGATCGGGTTTGGGTCGGGCGCAGCCTCGGCAACTCCACGCAATAGCTCATAATTCCGATACACGTCCGCGCTGCTGATAACTACGAGACGCTGCGCGACGCCGCGGAATGTGTTGAGCAGGGTTTGCCCGTCAGCTTCGGACATCGCAATCATGTCGATTACAACCTCAGGAAGTATTGTCCGGAATTCTTCCCGAAAGGAGTGCAGGTCATTTCGATTACCTTTGATGTCCCTGATTCCGGCTGAGGAAGCGGAAGAAGTGCCACCGCGATGAAAGTTAATGACCTCGTGGCCGCAGCCAGCCAACTGTCTTGTGACGTGTTGGCCGATGAATCCACTGCCGCCAATAATTAGGACCTTCATTTGGTATGACTCCTTGCAGACCGCAATTCTTCGTATATTATGGCCCGAAGGTATTCCACGACAATTCGACGGAGGATATTTAATGGCCACGACATTAAAACGGGACGGTCTGCGCGCTTTCGCTAATGAACATCGCCAGGAGTTTGAAGGACTCCTGCGTCAATTTGTCGAAATACCGACAGTGAGCGTCGATCCCACTCACCTGCCAGACATTGCAAGAGGCGTCGAGTTAACGACCGAAACGATCGAGCGCCTCGGCGGTGAAGCACGCGTCTACAAAATTGAGAAGGGTAATCCGATCATTCACGGCATTTTTGGAAGGGCCGAGAAACTCCCCACCGTCACAGTCTACAACCACATGGATGTGCAGCCTGCTTCGAAGGAAACTGAACCCTGGGACACGGAGCCGTTTGTTTTTACTCAGAAAGGCGATACGTACTTCGGACGCGGAACGACGGATGATAAGGGCCCCGCGTTGAGTGCATTGTTTGGCGCCCGCGCGGCTATCGAGGCAAACGTTCCGGTGAACATTCAGTTTCTCTGGGAGTTTGAAGAAGAGATTGGCTCACCCAATTTTGAAGCGATAATTTCGAAGAATGCCAGGGACCTCCAGACTGATTCGGTCGTGGTTTCTGATACCGTTTGGGTTTCCCGGAATCGTCCCGCAAGTTCAGCCGGCCTGCGTGGTTTATTGGGTTTCATCATGCGACTGGAAACAGGAACGGTTGATACTCATTCAGGCGAAACCGGCGGCGCGTCACGAAATCCGATCACTGAGCTGATGCAGGTAGTTTGCGACATATACGATGTAACCACGGGTAAGGTGAAGATTAAAGGCTTTTACGACGGCCTGATTCCACCGACCAAAAAGGAGTTGAACGACTGGGCCAATTGCGGCTTTACGGTGAGCGCTTTCAAGAAGGCACATCACTTAAAGAAAATGAGGTCGACCGATCCGCTTGAGATAATGAAACGCATTTGGGGGTTGCCGACGCTGGAAATTCACGGAGTAGTCGGTGGATACCAGGGACCTGGATTGAAATCGATCGTGCCTCCACGAGCTGAAGTTAAAGGTTCATGCCGTCTCGTACCTGGGCAGGATCCGGCCAAGATCAAGAAGCTGATCACGGCAGCAGTTAAAGCAAAGAACCCCGATGTGTCAGTCGAATTCGAACATGCATCGCCGGCGTTTCGAACTGTACTTAAAGGAGAGTTACCGCAGGCGCTAAAGCGTGCGATCAAGTTTTCGTTTGGTCGGGAAGCAGTGTTTGTTCGCGATGGCGGAACGATTGGGGCAATGACGAGTATTGAAAAAGTTTTGAAGTGTCCCGTGCTATTTCTGGGTCTATCATTACCGGAGCATGGTTACCACGCGCCTAATGAAAACTTCGATTGGCAGCAAGCTTCAGGTGGAATGGTGGCGTTCGCGAAATATTTTGAAGAGATTGCGAACTTAAAAGATTAGCCACGGATTAAACGGATAAACACGGATCAGAAGAAGGAAACATTTAGAGGTGTTTTCTCAAATGTGTTCCTCTGATCCGTGTTTATCCGTTTAATCCGTGGCTAAAGAATCTCCGACATTATCAGGCACGACAACCGTTCTTCGTTTAGTCTGACGAAGCCGGTCTTTTCATAGAAGCGACGCGCGTCCGGGTTTTCCAAATGCACTGCCACGTCAATGCGAGTGACACCTTCTTTGCGTAGGTGTTCCTTCAAGCATTCGATCAGTTCAGTGCCAACGCCTTTCCCACGTCGATCTTCCTTTACCGAGACGTCGTCCAGCTTCGCCACGACCGATCCCATTGAGGTTGAGATCGCATAGCAAACTACGCAAACCGCAGCGGCGCCATCCTCATCGAAAGCCATCCAAACAAAACCCAATTCAGGGCGCTCGAGGAAGAGATCCAGGGAGTCGTTGAGTCCCTTCAATCCGAGATCTCCATATGCTTTGCTGCTTGCCAGGTAGTGTTCATCCGCAGTGAGAAACTTCGATAGCATCTCAAACGCCTCGCGCACATCAGCAGCCCGCATTTTTCGACAGGTGATCATATTTCAGATCTCAGATTGCAGATTTCAGATTGAAGACTATGAATCATATATCAGCGGATTCTCAAATCTGCAATCCGCAATCTGAAATCTGCAATCTGAAATCTGAAATGACTTGCCTTGGTGCTATAATCCAGCCTCCGCATCCCAAGTAATTCCATCCCAGAAAGCGCAGGTCAGGAGCCATGAAAAAGATAACAACTCTCTTTGCCGCAGCATTGTTTCTCGTTACCACGGTTTCCGCATTTGGCCGCGAGGCCCGCCTCGTTCGATATCCGCACTACCACAACGGTCATATCGTATTCACCTACCTGGGTGATATTTGGACCGCCGACGAAAACGGCCAAAACATCCAGCGCTTGACCGTAAATCGCGCTCGAGATGTGTACGGACGGTTTTCACCAGACGGTAAGTGGATTGCCTTTTCCAGCGACCGCAACGGTAACCTCGACGTCTTTATCATGTCTGCGACAGGCGGTGCTGCTAAACAGCTTACGAGTCACTCTGCCGACGACACTGTCCTTGGGTGGTCAGCCGACTCGCATTCTGTTCTCTTTACCAGCAATCGTGGCGAAGATTTTATGCCGCAGCTGTACCTGGTAAGCGTGGACGGCGGCGCGCAGTGGAAAGCGGGAACCGACATGGGCGTGCAAGCTACATATTCGCCCGACGGTAAACGACTCGCTTATAACCAGAAGTCGCAGGTCTATTGGCGCAAGTATTACCGCGGCTCCTATCAGAGCGACATCATGGTTATGGATGTTGCCGCGAAGAAATTTACTCAAGTTACAGATTTCGACGGACTTGATTCGTGGCCCATGTGGGGACACGACGGATTCATTTATTTCGTAAGCGATCGCGATGGCGCTGGACTGACCAACGTCTGGCGAGTCTCGGACAATGGCGGCAAAGCCGATCGGGTAACGACTTTCAAGAACGGCGACGTGCGTTGGCCCTCGATCAGCGCGGATGGTCGCGTGATCATGTTTGAGCACGACTTCGGTATCTGGAAGCTTGATGTCAATTCAAAGAAGGCTTCGGCAATAACACTGAACATTGATGCGGAGACCGCAGACAATCTTACTGACATGCAATCGTTCAGCTCGCAGGCTGACGAATTTGATCTCGCGCCTTCGTCAAGAAGAATAGCATTCTCGATCCATGGCGAGATTTTCACTGCTCCAGTCGAAGAAGGTGACATAAAACAGATAACGGAGTCGACGGCGCGCGAGCGCTCAGTTGCCTATTCGCCAGACGGCAAGTGGCTTTCGTACATTTCTGATCAGAGCGGTCGGGAGGAACTGTTCGTCGTAGCGGTTGACGGTTCGGGGCCGCCGCAACAACTCACCGACATAGATGCACTTAAGCAGGGATACAATTGGTCGCCGGATTCCAAAACCATCGCGTTTACCTCCTCAGACGACAAACTGCGAACGTTAAATATCGCAACGAAACAGCTCGCTGTGCTCGATACATCGCATTATGGAGGCTTCGGTTCGCCAAACTGGTCACCTGACAGCAAATGGATTGCTTACTCCAAAGCGGATGCGTCGCGCACGTCGGATGTCTACGTGATAGCTGCATCGGGCGAAGAAAAGGAACCACATAAAGTAACCTTCGATTCGTATAACGAGACCAATCCACGGTTTAGTCCCGACGGTCGAAAACTGTTTTTCCAGCGGGTGGAGTCATCCGGGGGTAATACACCAAACTCAGTCCAGATCTATTCGGTCGGCTTGGAACATCTTGATCGTGACCCGGACGATCCGGAAGAGCGCGAGGCAGAAGCTCCCCCGCCGCCACCACAAACTGAGGGTGCCGAAGGCGGCGGCGCACCGGCAGCACGGCGTCCACCTCAAAATCGTCCACCGCATGAAACGAAGATGGATTGGGCGGGCATGAAGCATCGTACCCGGCAAATTACCCGCATGCCGTTTCCAATCTTTACCTACCTACCTGCTCCTGATGCTCGGACACTTGTCTTTGTAACAACTGAGCCAGCCGGTATCGCGAGTGTCCCCGTTCTCTATTCGATCCAGGATGATGGTCGGCGCCTGTCGCGAATCACGTCTGGACTACCACCGAGTGACGATGGCAACGGTCCGGGCGGTGGTGGAGGCGGATTTGGCGGTGGTATCAGCGAACTCAACGTTTCTCGCGATGGACGAACATTGTTCTTCCGTGAACGTGACAACGTTTACTCGGTGCCGATCTCGGCAGGTGCGGCGCCAGCGCTCAGTGCTGCCGGTACGCGTGAACCCGGACGGCGACGACTGAATTTCAACGTGCGGGTGCGCATCGATCGCCAAGCGGAATGGGCCGAAATGTTTGACGATGGCTGGCGCACGATGAAATATCGTTTCTACGATCCGCAGATGCACGGCTTTAATTGGGACGCCGCGCGAGCAAAGTATCGGCCGCTCGTCGATTTCGTCGGTGATCGCCAGGAATTGCTAAACATCATCAACGAAATGATTGGTGAATTGAATGCCTCGCACACAGGTGCAGCACCGCCACCACGCGGACCGGGCGGAGCCGGTGTTACGACCGGGCATCTTGGTTTGGAACTTGAGCCTGACACAGCGGCTGGTAGATACCGCGTAAGCTATATCTACGAAAGCGGGCCGTCAGATAAAGACTGGGTGCGTGTAAAGGTAGGCGACTATCTGTTGGCCATCAATGGCAAACCAGTAAAAGTAGGCGACGATTACTGGCAGTTACTTAATAACCGCCTCAACCGAAAAGTTGTCGTTACCTTCAACAGCAAAGCAACTGACGAAGGTGCGTGGCAAACTCGTATCGAGGCGATCTCCACAAATGCCTACAGTCAGCTTCGGTATGACCGTTGGGTTAAAGATCGACGGCAAAAAGTTGACGAGTTATCAGGTGGACGCATCGGCTACCTGCATATTCAGGCAATGAACCCACCGTCTCTACGCAAATTCGAAAAGGAGATCCGCGAGTTTCGAAACAAGGAAGCACTCGTTATCGATCAACGTTGGAACGGTGGAGGTAACATCGAACAGGAGTTGCTGGCGATTCTCGTTCAGCGTCAATATCAGATATGGCAACCCCGTGGCACTGAAGCCACTGGACGACCGTTTGCAGGTTTCTTCGGGCCGAAGGTGGTGCTCCAAAACTGGCGCTCCGCCTCGAATGCTGAAATGTTTCCGGCAGGGTTCCGGGCACTGGGCTTAGGAAAAGTTATTGGCACACCTACCATGGGCGCCGTCATCGGCACCGGGAGCTACAGTTTGATTGACGGCTCCACTGTTCGGACCCCTGGTGTCGGAGTGTTCCTCGCCGACTCAAAACGGACAAACATGGAGAACTACGGAGTGCAGCCAGATATCCTGGTAGACAACAAGCCGGAAGATTATTTGGCTGGTCGCGATCGTCAACTCGAATCCGCAGTTGAAGAGTTGATGAAACAGTTGAATGGAGCTAAACGAAGCATAGCAACTGAAGCCCAACAGAAGTGAATCTGTAAGAGCGGGAGTCAAGAGGAGCAGGAGGCAGGAGCAGGAAGCAGGAGCGGGGAAAAAGAACTAGACATAAGGCGGAATCAGGTTAGCCTTTGCTGCTCCTGCTCCTGCTCCTGCTCCTGCTCCTGCTCCTGCTCCTGCTCCTGCTCCTGCTCCTGCTCCTGCTCCTGCTCCTGCTCCTGCTCCTGCTCCTGCTCCTGCTCCCGGCTCACGGATTGAT
>DASYRR010000278.1:0-21104 GCA_036004125.1 Pyrinomonadaceae bacterium
GAGCCACGTTAGATCGAGCCAGCCGGGCATTCTCCGTTATTTCTCAAGGTCAAAGCCCAAAGTAAGAGCGGATTTTACGGCGCACTTTCAGTGCTCACTTGAAGTGCGTTACTAACCATAACGACAACGCCCAGTCGCGAATCACAGAGGTCGCGAAGGAAGGACTCTTTATGCACGACACACCTCCACCCACCAAATTCGGTGATGGTTCCTTCAATGCCGAACTTAAGGACGAACTATCATTCCATCCAGCCGGCGGCGGCAGATTTCATCACCGGTGCGTACCGGCTGAAGCAGAGGCCCCTTTCCTTGCGCATGTGAAAGTCCTAAGAGGAAATGGCGACGAGCTCGTTTTCGAGGAGCATGCTGAGGAGGCGGTTATAACGATCGAGTTGGAAAGTGACAAGGATAAAGAGGACGCTGGAAATCTGATAATCACTGGCGGCCCTGACTATTTTCAGATCGACAGCGACTCAAAACTTAAAGATCCCCAACCGGGAGCGAAAGGGCGACAAAAGTACGAACATCCGGGGAAAGGTAAATCATTCCACATCAGTCGAATACTAGTGGAAAACCCCCTTGGCACCGTAAAGTTAGACGAACACGCTCCCGACGATCACGAGGAGGAATATGTGATCATGGTTTGGCATAAAGGTGACGACAAAAGGCCTCGTGATTAGTGTGAACCACCAAACCTACAAAGCTTGTGGGCTGATTCCACCATGGAGAAGTGTGAAACCTCGTACGCTTGACAGCAATCGAGGAAAATTGAACCACTGAGACACGAAGGCGCTTAATCAAGACAGACCGTATTCTTCAGCTTTCAGGGAACTTCTTTTTTCTGCGCTTTTGTGTCTTGGTGGTTAATTTCGCGGTGAGATATTCGATTGGTAGGAGAACTTGAATCACCGACTCGCTAACGCATTCACCTGTTCGAGCAACGCCTTAATGTCCGGACGAGCTGAGTAGGACTGGAAAGCTTCGGCACCCCACTCACGCTGAATCTTTGCGAGTGCTTCTTTGGCACGTGATACTTGAACACGCGTTCCCTCGTTGTTGGCTAAACGGTCATTTGCGCGTGCAGCAATCAGTGATGCGCGCCATTCTGATTCGGAGCGATGTAGCTTGGCAAAGTTTTCCTGAGCCTGAATTGCAGCTGCCAGTGAATTCTTTGCATCACCACTTTCGAGCAGCGCTTGCGCCAACATCAGTCGTGTGTCTGGAGCTTCGTGATCACGGTTCGCGAGCGCGACTGCTTCCTGACAAAGCTTCTTTCCGGAGACTGCATTGCCGGACTGCACGTCGATCAACCCCAGTATTCCGGTAACCAGGCCAACCATATTGCGCATCGATTCGCGGTCGCGACCGAGCAAAGCCAGCGCTTTCTGGCACTCTTGCCGTGAGTCGGCGAGTCGTTGCGTGCTCAAAGCCATCTGGGCCTTAATCACAAACGAATATCCCGTCCAGATCAACTTATATGGATTGTCATCACTGATTCTGGCCAACATTGGTTCCAACTTATTCAACGCTGAGGTCGCCTCTTGATCTCGGCCCAGCCGAGCCAGCATATCCGCTCGGTTGAGTAGTGAAAACGCTGCATGGAATGGATCATCAATTCGCTTGTTCAGTTCGTAGCTCTCCGTGTAGCGAATCAGTGCCTGCGGGTATAGATCCTGTTTCGACAAGACCGCCGCAATCTCTGCCTGTGAACTCGCAAGTTGTCCTGGTTCCTCAACTTGTTTAGCAAGTTGAAGTTGGTCATCGAGAGTTTTGACGGCGCCGTCGAAGTCGCCTTTCAGCAGTTGCTGGCGTCCGAGCATCATCGTGCAACGTGAGACCTCGCGCCGGTAACCTCCAGGCCGATAAAAAGCGAGCGCTTGATCAATAAAGGGAGCGCCCTTATCTGGGTCGTCTTTCTGAATATAGAGTGTTCCCAACAGCAGATTTGCGCGCGCCTGGTTGCGTTTCTCTTTGAACCGCTCGGCGAGATCGCGCGCCTGCGCAAGGTAGTTCTCAGATTCCGCGTAAGAGCGTTTGATCATTAGGGCATAGCCGAGATCGAGTAATCCCTCGGTCGCAAGATTCTCCATAGTGTTGGCGCGGGCTAGTTCAAGCGCTTGCGTCGCTCGTTGTTGAGCCTCAGAGGTGTTGCCAGACGAGTAGGCGATAGTGCTTAGCAACAGCAGAGCGCGCACTTGCTGGTAGATGTTTTCGGCTATTTGGGCGACTTTGAGAGATTGCGCTGCGGCAGTGCCGGCTTCCGGAGATCTCATCTGGCTGAAGAGATAGCCGCGCTGATAAGACACTTCGGCTAGTCCTTCAAAGTTCTGGTTCTCCTTATAAAGGTTTTCCGCTTTTTCAAACGCTGCCTTTGATTGTGGAAGGTCCTGGCGACGGCCGTACAGCACGCCGAGGCGCAAGAGTGGTGCAGGATTGTTCCCATCCAGACTGGTAGCTCTCAAGTATTGTTCAAGCGCTTGGTCGAGCGCATCGTAATTTTCGAATGCCCGTCCCAGATCGAGCGAAGCCCCCGAGTCATTTGGCTTGAGCTTCGCGATCCTGTCGTACGCGTTGATAGCAGCGGGCAAGTCACGCGTAACTGTGGCCTCGATAGCATCAAGATAAAGACTATCGAGGTAGGCGAGAGCTGTTGGACCAGCGACGATGCGCCTGGCACTCAACAGCTCGTCTTTGGCTTCAATCGTGTAATCCAATTCGGAATAGGCCTCCGCCAATCGCGCGTGCGCAAGAGCAAACTGCGAGTCTGCCTCGACGGCGCGCTTAAGATTGACGCTGGCTTTGTAGTACGTTCCCTCCTGCAGTGCTCTGACGCCTCTTTCGTAAAACTGTAGGGCCAGGGTCGTTGGTTGATGTAGTTTGGGGCGGGTCATGAACCACACTCCAAATATCAGGAGGCCGAGAAAAAGTAGGGCCACAAGATAACCCACCGGTACCTTTGGGCGGGTGAAGATGGCAGAAACCGTGGAAAGGCCACGGGTACGCGGCAGGGCAAGAAGTCTCTGGGTGACCTTGTAAGTGCTGCTGCGATCTTTTAAAGAATCTTCCACCATTCGCAAGTCGTCAATCAGTTCCGAAGCTGACTGGTAGCGCTCTTCCGGTTTCTTAGCCAGCACTTTGCGCGTCAAGTGGTCAAGCTCAGAAGGAATCAGCGAATTGAAGTGTGATGGTGGCGGCGCGTCGTCGCGAATCACCTTTGCGAAAATGTCGGGCGCACTAAGACCAGGGAAAGCCGGGTGGCCCGCGATGCACTCGTAAAGCACGGAGCCTAATGAGAACAAATCGCTACGCGGATCGACACCGATACCTAAGGCCTGTTCTGGTGAAACGTACATCGGAGTGCCAACAACGACACCATCGCGTGTCTGTGTGTTCGCTCGGGTTTGTGCCTCCGAAGGAAGACTGGATGGGTGTTCCAATTCCAACTGCTTGGCGAGTCCGAAGTCGAGCACTTTGACTTCGCCGCGCTCATTAATGGCGATGTTTGAGGGCTTGATGTCGCGGTGCACGATGCCATGGCGATGTGCTTCGTCCAGCGCCACGGCCACACTGATCGCAATCTCAAGCGAACGTTTTAGCGAGAGCTTGTTGTGATGGATCAGATCGCTCAAGGTTTCGCCCTTGATCAATTCCATAACGATATAAGGTTGACCTTCGGACGTCTCGCCATAATCGTAGATGGTGGCAATGTGTGGGTGCGAAAGAGCGGAGACGGCGCGCGCCTCACGGAGAAATCTGGAACGAAAGCGTTGGGTTGCGTGGCTCACGTCGACCAGAGTTTTGATGGCCACTTGCCGGCCCAGCAAAGTATCATCGGCCAAGTAGACCACTCCCATCCCGCCCTCTCCGAGTTTGCTGACGATTCGATAATGTGAAATGGTCTGCCCGATCATTCGAGAAAAGCCTTTTGGCAGGGAAACCGGGACTCAGAGTTGTACGAGATGACTACATTCGCTGGCCCATAAAGCGAAGCGGCCACATTGTCTCTCTAGGACAAGGCTATTTCAAGGTAGTAATTTAGAGGTGTTCTTTGCATTCTTCTCTGAAAGGTAGAGCAGGGAGCAGGAAAAGAAATCATTTGACAGTCATAATTTGACAGTTTTCAGTTATCATTTGGATCCCCTTTAGTGGCTTCTTCGAATAATTCAGGCGCGTTGTTGCTGGGAGCGCAGGCGTCCTCGCCTGCTGGTTACGGTTGAGGCGCCTGGAGGGTGACGAGCAGACGAGGACGCCTGCGCTCCCATCAACAACGCGCCCGTTACCTCGTTCATGCTACTAAAGGGGATCCAGCTAACAACTGAAAGATGTCAAATGATTTCTTTTCCCGTTAACTGGGGGCACACTTCTATGCAAGCGATTCTCTTGATCTCTTCGTTGCTGGTTAACTCTGTAATCGCTATTAATCCACAGCAGGATGCGACTCAGTTCTCGGCAGTGGTCACAAAGACTGAGGCTGTTTTCTCTCTACCGGTTCAATCGAGAAGTCGTTGGAGTTGGAATCAACCTGACACGGCCGACAACAAACAGCAATATCGAATGGATGTGACCGTGAAGAATGAAGGCAGGGAATACACGTTTGGTTTCTACCTGTGGAAACGTCACGGTGCGTCTGCTGGATCTGGAAGTTTGGGCAATCTGATTTCGAAGGGGCAGAAGAGTCTTTTTGAACGCAGTGAACAGAGACTGATGACTATTGTGCGCGACGCGAATGTCAAAGTTAAGACGAAAGGCGATCTGGTGGTGATTACGCTTCACGCTCGTAAGGACTTGGAGCGACTCTTTTCATCAAGGCCCGCCGAAGCCACCTTCAGAATCAAATATCCCGGCGAAGAAGAAATTCTCCAGACAATCCCGATTGTGTACCAGAATTGAAGTGGCGCCGCCTTGCCCTAAAAGTCAGGACACGAACTAACGCTAACGAAGCCCCATGGCCCACTCGAATTTTGACACCGTCTCTGCCGCGAGGTGGTACTGACCCAATATCACCATGGGGTCTGCATTGTGAGTGTGACCCACCCGCTACCGCGAGGTGGTACTGACCCGGTCCAAGTCATGTTCTTACCTTTGAGGCAAAGGCAAGTGGTGCCCCGGATGAGCTTGTAGTAGTCCGCGTTTTCAACTTCTTGTTTTCTTTACCAGATTCTGAAGGTGCGCGGAGTCTCTTCACTCCGGAGGAGTGGCATGTTTATAGTACTGCGCACCCCAAAGTGTTTTCGCTCCGTTAGAAGCGACATGTACGCGATCTGCCGCCACTGCACATGGCACTCCCAAGGAGTGCTTCACATTTCCAGCTTGGGAGAGCTATAAACATCTCACTCCTCCGAAGTGAGGAACAAATCCGATTATCGCCTGGCGCCCTTTCGCTGTTTTGGTTGCGGCCATGCTTGCGCTATGTAATCTGTGGATTAATTTCTTCTGTAAATATTCAAATGAGACTCTTCTTTCAATGACCAAGTCCAAAGCACTCCTGTCCACCGGTCTGCTGATTGTTATTGCTATCGCCTTTGGCCTACTCCTGTTTCACTCTTACTTCAACAATCGCTACGGCTACTTCCGCGACGAGTTTGATTATCTCTCGTGTGGTAACCATTTGGCATGGGGTTATGTCGACCAGCCGCCACTCCTGCCTTTTCTCGTTCGAGTCAGTCGAACAATTCTGGGCGATTCGCTGCGGAGCATAAGATTTCTTCCGGCGTTGGCAAGCTCATCGGTCGTTGTTCTCACCGCCCTGATCGCGCGTGAATTCGGTGGCCGTCGATTTGCTCTGATTCTCAGTGCCGTCGCAGTTGTGATTGCCCCGATCTATCTTTCCGGTGGCAGTCTGTTGACTACAAATTGTCTTGAGCCTCTTTTGTGGATGGGCTGTGTTTACTTTGCGATTCTGGCCATCAAGCGCGATGCGCGTTACTGGATCGGGTTCGGCGTCACTGCGGGACTTGGCCTCGAAGAGAAGTACTCGATTGCCATATTTGGTTTTGGCGTCGCTGTGGGGCTGCTGCTAACGAAGGAACGCAAAGTTCACTTGAGCAAGTGGTTCTGGTTTGGGGGCGTTGCGGCGCTTTTGATCTTTCTTCCCAACTTGATCTGGAACATCCAGAATCACTGGCCGTTTCTCGAACTGATGCACAACATCAGAACTGACGGCCGAGACGTTCAACTCTCACCGTTGGCATTCTTCGCGCAACAAATACTGCTGCTCCATCCACTAAATGCCGCCATCTGGGTAACGGGCCTGGTTGTTTTGCTGTTGTTTGAGCGATTCAAACAGTATCGATTTCTTGGTTGGTGCTATTTGGTTTCATTCACCGCGTTCGTCGTGCTCAAAGGCAAGAACTACTATCTGGCGCCCATCTATCCGATGCTCCTGGCTGCAGGAGCTGTCGTGATTGAAGTCGGAATCGAGCGCAGGCGGCAGGCGTGGCTGAAGGCGGCGATCGTCGTTTTGTTGCTGGCGGGCGGAGCGTGGTTCGCACCTTTAGTAGTCCCTGTTTTCTCCGTGAATCGTTTTATTTCTTATATGAACAGTCTGCCGTTCACGGTGCCGCGCAGCGAACATAGTCATGAACGTGCGATTCTGCCACAGCACTACGCCGATCAGTTTGGTTGGGAGGAGATGACTGCAAAGACGGCCGAGGCATGGTCACGGCTGGCGCCAGACGAAAGAGGCGACTGCGGAATCTTTGCGCAAGACTACGGTCAAGCCGGCGCGATCGATTTCTTCGGCCCACGTTATGGTCTGCCGCCTGCGCTCAGTGGTCACCAGACATACTTCTTGTGGGGCCCTCGCGGCTATTCAGGCAACTGCATGATTGTGCTCGACGACGATAGAGAAGACCTGGAGAAACTTTTCGAGCAGGTGGAGTTAGTAGGCACGTCTGACAATCCATACGCACTGGAACGAAACATTACGGTCTTCATTTGCAAAGGAGCAAAGTTTGGATCATTGGCAGAGCTCTGGCCTAAAGTGAAGAAATGGCGTTAGGTGAGGGCGAGAGCTTTGCACAAAAAGGCCTAAATCCCACCAACGGAAGTGAAAATAATCAGACACCACACGCTTTAGTGTCGTGGAGGCTCAATTTCTGCACTACCCAACGCACGAACGCACCGCAGACACCACCGGCTTCAGCCGAGTGGAGTCTCAACTTCTGCACTACAGCTCAATCCCTGAATGTTGGACAGCTTAAAATAGTGAAGAAATTGAAACTCCACGAGGCTAAAGCCTGTGGTGTCTGTAGATATTTTCTCGGCTGCGCTGTAGTCGAGAAATTGAGGCTCCACGACGCTAAAGCGTGTGGTGTCTGATTATTTTCACAGCTTCTGCCGTTGATGGGATTCGGCAAGCGGGTTCTCCCCACTTATTAGAAAGGACTTGAACCGTCCACCAACTTCCCTTTGGTGGGATTAAGGACTTAGCATTGGCCCACGCCCCAAATCGTATTCTCTCCGCGCACAATCAACATTCCTTGCGTGATTGCTGGCGTTGCCATTAGCGCTTGGCCCATTACATTCTTCGCCAGCAATTCAAACTCTCTTCCAGCTTTCACGACAAAAACGTCGCCGTCTTCGCTCGCCAGATACAACTTTCCATCCGCTGCGATCGGCGACGCACTAAATGAACTTGGCAACCGCCGCTGATAGATGCGCACTCCGGTGGTCGCCTCGTACGCGCTCAAGACTCCGTTATCAGCAAGAACGTAAAACAAATCGCCATAGACAATCGGCGTCGGTGTGTAAGGACTACCGCTCGTAGAACTCCACGCGATGAATTCATTCTTCGTCTCGCCCGTTTTAAGCGAGATATCACCTACCGCGCCGGGTCGAAACACCCAGATCGCCCGTCCTGGCGGGTAACCGCCGGTAACGTAAATCAGATCATTTGAAATCTGCGGCGCCTGCATCTTGACTTGTGTGTCGCTATCCGAGAATCGCCACAGCTCCTTACCAGTCAGTGGGTCGTAGGCGCGGATGTAACGTCCACCATTCGCCATGAGCTCGGTGCGAGTCTTACCTTGATAAATCGTTGGGGTGGACCATGACGTGATCTCATCGCGTTCGACACGCCATGCTTGTTTGCCAGTCTTCAAATTGAAACCCGCGATGAATGATTGTTTGTGCCCATCCGCCTGAACAATCACCAGGTCACGATAGATGATCGGACTACTGGAGTGACCCCACGACGAATTCTTGTCGTCCCAAAGTCCGGGATTGAGAACGCCAAGATCCTGCTTCCAAAGCAGCTTGCCGTTTGTGTCGTAACAGGAAAGACCTTCGGAACCAAACAACGCAACTACGTACCGACCATCTGTAACCGGGGTGGAATTCGCCTGAGTCGCTTTGACGTGTCGCTTGGCACGAGGCACACCTTCGTAAGCCTTTCTCTCCCAAAGCACGCGACCGTTTCGTTTATCGATCGCATAGATGTGCCATGTGTGTTTCGTCTCATCGTTTGACAGAGAGATACCACGGTCCTTTGCTTTGAAACCTGCATTCGCATCACTGCTGATCGCCGTGATCACAAAGATTTGGTTACCCCAAACTATTGGACTTGAATGAGAGAGACCGGGAACAGTCGTTTTCCACAACACGTTCTGTGATTTCTCAACGTCCCAGGCGGTAGGCAAACTCGCGCCTTCAACAACCCCCGTCGCATTAACGCCGCGAAACGACGGCCAGTTCCGCCCGGGGTTTTGAGCACTAACAGTTAGGGGAGAGAAACAAAGAACAAGGAGAAGTAGATTTTTCATGCGTGTGATTCTAACGTGGATTGCTTAGTTTGGCGCGATTCGTAGTGGGAACTTAACTTGAGTTCGACTCGTCATGGTTGGATGGCTACGTTTTGGTTACTGAACTGTGGAGATAACTCGCTTAATTTTTTCTACTTCTCTCTCCGGATCCGCAACTTCAATGATCAGTTTGGTTTCATTCTGTAGCTGCATTACCCTTTACGTTTTGTCAGTTCTCTTGAGGACTTCTGTATAATCCTCACTATGGATAAAGAAGCAAGAAAGCGAATCAAGGAAGCTATCGAGAAGAAAAACCAGGCGCGACAAAAGCCTCTTAAGGAACGAAGTTCTCCGTCTACTCAAACCAAACAGCGACCTGGCCATACAGTGAGGCCCGAGAAGAAACGCGGCTAATAGACTGTGACCCCGAGGCGGTGGCGCACGGGGCAGTAGCCCGACCGTCAGGGAGGGCTCAACCTCAATTTACCTTCCCAGCAACACGCAAACCGTCCCGCTTTCACTATTGCTCGTGACTAAATCCATCCTTCCATCACCGTTAAGGTCACCCTTGTCGAGTCGCCAGGTACCTCGCCCGGGTTGTATCGCTGGTCCTCTCGCGAACCCGCCTCGACCGTCACCGAGCATCACGAGCACGCTATCACCTCCGGCTGCAAGCACATCCATTTTGTCATCACGATTCACGTCCATAACAACTGCATGGTAGGCGTTATGCCCAAAATCGAATGGTGACGTAGTCGCTTCAACGAATCCGCCCTTGCCATCGCCAAGCATTACAGTCAGCTGATTAAGTTCATGATGAGTCGCGAGGATGTCAGGTTTACGGTCGCCGTTGAGGTCGCTGATAACTGCAAACCACGGCTCTCCAGTACGTAGCGGAAGCTGGGTCGAGCGAAAACCTCCCCGTCCGTCAGACAAGAGCAGCGTCAACGCGCGACTCAGCGCCAGTTGTTGCGCTCTCGATGGACCAGTTGCAGTGGCTGTCGCGACAATATCAAGCTGGCCGTCGCCATTGACGTCGCCGACCGCAAGCGGATAAGGACTTGGACCAACGGCGAATGGCGAGCCCGGTGCAATGGTGAAGGCGCCACGCCCATCGCCCAAAGCGATCGACACATCGTTGTCTGCATTATTGACAGTGACGAGGTCGAGTTTGTTGTCACGATTCATGTCCGCTAGAGCCAGGCCATGTGTGTGTGGATGTTGTCCAACCTTCATTACGATCGGAGAGTTGGGAGCGATACTGAATCCACCTTTGCCATCTCCGAGGAGTAGCGACGCGCCGTAGCTGTCGTGAGTAACGATCGCGAGATCCAGCTTACCATCGCCGTTCACATCTCCGAGTGCCATATCTCCAGGACTGTCAGGAACGGTCGTCGTGCCAGCTGGTGCGGCAAATTGTCCGTCGCCCTTGCCGGGCAGAACAGTGATGCTGCGGTTTTTTCCTAATGCCACGACGAGGTCCAGTTTTTTATCATTGTTCACGTCGCCGATGACTACATTGCCGGGTTCACCAGGAATTGAAATCGGCGAACCAGGGGCAATTGTGAATAACGACTCTTGCGACTGAGTATTGGTGGCATTCCCCGATTGGCAGGAGGTGATTAAGAGCAACCACAGGGCGGTCGATACTAGAAGCCTGGGATGTCCGATATGCTTTAGCTTGTCGTGGTTAAGGAATAAGCGTCCGGCGATATTGTGTTTCAAAGCGATTTCCTTTTAAGCACAGTTAGTTGAATTGAGGGAATCAACTATAAGACGGACGAGGGCTTGTTTTTCTTCCTTGGAATCGGCGTAATCTGCGAAATCTGGCTGACGTTTGCCTAAACCGGCCGGGAACCAGCTTCCAGTTGCTCAACGAGTTCGACGAGCTTTGTTGGATCGACGGGCTTCCTAACATGCGCGTTAAAGCCAGCGCTCAAAGCCTTCTGTTGATCGTCATACTCAGAAAATCCCGTAACTGCGATCATTGGAGTCGCCAGATAATCCTCGAGCGCCCGCAGCTTTCTTGCCAGCTCATAACCGTCCATTTCAGGTAATCCGATATCCGAAATGACAAGGTCGAAATGCTCGCACCGCGCAGCATCAAGCGCTTCACTCGACGAAAACACCGGGACAACGCGGTAACCGGCTCGCTTCAGGTAAAAGGCCAACATTAACGCTATGTCTGGAGCATCGTCGACCACCAGTGCAGAACGAGTGCCCGCCGTTCCCAAAAACTCCTGCTGGTGCTTGGCGTCAGCGCTAAACTGGATACCGTATCGGGAATGAGAAATAACTGCTGAGAGATTATTCATTTTAGCCCCCTTTTTCTGAGATCTCCGGATTTTGAATGTATAGCGGATGAGACTTGAGAGATTCTTGAGGTTAGGTTGAACTACAGGCTGCAGACATTGGGAAAGACAAATTTTCCACAGTCGCCATGTCCGATATGCTTTATTAGCTTGTCGGGCGTGACCATCTACGAACCAAAGCCAAAATCAACGCATTGTCTAACGAGGACGAACCAAATTCATATCGAGTGTGTTGTATCGCCGTCCCGACAAGCTAAAGCATATCGAACATCGAGCATACCGGACTAACTTGACTCGAAATGTTGACTTTTCACAAACATAGGAATAGTCTGCCCATCGTTCTCATAAGGCTGAATTCTTCACGAGACTGATCACCCTCGCACACTCTCCAGAAATCCAGCTTTCGATCGAATACATCCGTTCTTGAGTGTCTTTTCTTAGACTCTCATCGAACTCTCACTTTCCCCCGCCACTAAGATAAGGAGAACCTCATGGCCACCAAAAAACTCAACGAATCAGTCAAACCCGTTATCGACATCGAACCTTTCATCACTTCGCAAAAGCTCCGCTTTCTCGTTCGTGGTTCCGGTTGGAGTGGCTTTCCCTTGCTGATTCAAATCGATAAACAACCGGTTCGTATACAGCGAATCTTACTTGGGTTGCCGATTGAAGGCGGCTTTCGACCTTCGCCGACAGGTGAGTTTTTGCTGGAGATGTCCACCAGAGATCTCGAACCTGGTCGACATGTCGTACACGTGGGGCCGTTGTGTAATCCTCGAGGCCCGTCAGCCAGTAAAGAGTTGCAGGTGATGCCTCTACCTGGTCGATCAGTTGGATTGCGAAGTGAATCCGCTGATGCGCGACTACGTCGCCAAATAAAAGAGGATGGCGGCGGCGGCGCACTAATGCGCAGACTTGATTGGTTTAAACGTCGCTTTGGACATCTTGACTATATACCTGATGGTGTGCGCGTTGCTCAGGTGGACTCCGTACGAAAACTTCGCGATCGTCGTGATAGAGGAACTAAACCGCCAGGTGGAGAACCTGGGCAACCAGTTCCAGGCGTTTGCAACTGGACTCCTGCTGGACCAGGTCCGGTGATAGTGAGTCCGACCACGGCATTTTCCGGACGCGCGATCTCTATCGCTTTCGATCCAGTAAATAACGACACGATCTACGCGGGTGCTGCGAACGGCGGAGTTTGGAAGAGCACAGACCGCGGACGGACATGGTCGCCAAAGTCGGATTTCCAAAACAGCATGGCGATTGGAACGATCGCCATCGATCCCAACAACACCCTTCGCATCTTTGCTGGAACCGGACAATATGGCGAGGCAGTTGGTACTCTTTATGGAAACGGAGTTCTCTATTCCGCTAACGGAGGCGACACGTGGTCTGAACTCGCCACCTCAACTTTCCAACGCGACGAAATCTCCAAAATCCTCTTCGATACAACAGACGCGACATCGCAAATAATGTTTCTTTCTTCTCGTCAGGGTGTATACGAGTCGACTGATGGTGGTGTGAACTGGACTCTCTTACGGGCTGGCGACGCCAGTGATCTGGTTATGATTGAAACAGGGCCGGGAGTGCAGCTGATCGCTGGATTCGCCGGTTCCGGGATTTTCACAGCAACACGTACGGGCATGGGCTGGTCGAGCTGGACGCAATTTGTAAGCGGCGATTTTCCCACTACTTTTCAACGCATCGTACTGGGCCAATGTCGCGATCATCCTAATCGAATCTATGCGGCCTTCTCAGATGGCTACAACGTCGCAGGGATCGTGAAGACGCAAAACGGCGGAAACAGCTGGACTCGTCTGACGCCGCCACTGGTTACTGACATCAACTCCCAATCGACCACGAGTGGCGCGACGCCACATGTTCACAATGTCACTGTCTCCGACGCACAGATGCTTGCTAACACGCTCGTGTACACGTCGGGCCCGGCAAGTGCTGGCCCCGCACACACGCACACGCTGACACTAACCGCACAACAGTTGTCGGATCTCAGAGATGGATTCGCGACGGTCGTAGTGACGTCATCGACCGCGGCCGGACACACGCACGCGTTCGTCCTCAACCGGCGCTTGAGCGGCCAAACATGGTACAACTTTCACATCTCACCACATCCAACGAATTCGGACATTGTCTATTACGGCGAAGTCAGACTCTGGAAAACATCAACCGGAAATGCACCTTGGACGCAGTTGCCCATCCTACATACAGACAACCACGCTTTCGCTTTTGCTCCTGACGACGCAAATCAAATCTGGTCGATAGGTGATGGTGGTGTCTATATGTCGCCTGATGCAGGAGCTTCGTTCCAGCATCGTAATCGCGACTTGCAAACTCTCGAGTACATAAGCGTCGCGCTTCACCCGCAATGGGAAACAATCATGATCGGTGGCACCCAGGATAACGGCACGCATCGTTACACCGGCCAACCAGCATGGGAGTTCTCCGACGGCGGCGATGGTGGTTTCACCGCAATCAATCCTTCGCTCCCTACAAGGATGTATCATGAGTACGTGAGCACCACGTTTTACCGATCGGATTCGAGTGGCGCCATCGGCACCTGGGCTTTGAAGAATTCCGGTGTCACTGGCGGAGCAGAGTTCTATGCGCCGTTTGTTTTAGATCCATCGAACCCGAGTGTTTGTTACTTCGGAGGCGGTGAACTTTGGCGTAGCGACAACAATGCCGATGCCTGGTCAGCGATTACGAGTGTCGTTGCCGGGAACATAACGGCAATCGCAGTTCATCCGATGGATTCCAACACGATTTACGTTGGAACTACGACTGGCCGCGTTTACTTGGTGCAAAAGACCGGAGCAACCTGGGCGCTCGCAGATGTAACCACGACTGAGATCACGGGGGCTGACCTCCCGGCTGGTGTTTACATTTCTGATCTTGCTGTCGATCCCGCGGGCAACGTTTGGATCACCCTTTCTTCAGTACTCTGGTCGGAAACAACCGGTGAGTTTTCAAATGATCACGTGTATCGCCGACCGGCAGGGGGAGGTAACTGGACTAGCCGCTCGACAGGGTTGGCCCAAGCGAATCCTGTCAACTCCATTATCATCGACCCAGCTGACAGCAATCGTCTCTTTTGCGGTTGTGATCTCGGAGTTTTTCGCACTGACAACGCAGGCATGAATTGGGTGCCGTGGGATCAAGGTCTACCCAACGTCACCGTATTTGATTTACAGATACATAGTCCACGTCGCTTACTGCGAGCTGCAACTCATGGGCGCAGTATCTGGGAACGACACATTGATGCAGCATCCTGTCCGCTCGTCGATCTCTACATGCGCGATAACATCCTTGACTCGGGACGCGTTCAACCGACTCCCGAGGCTGCGCATCCATTCACGGGCAGTTGGGCCGGGCATTGGCAGAGTGAAGACATCAAAGTAGATGGTCCCGAGCCAAACTTCCAGACCACCAATCCGATCGACAATTATGTCGACTTCGCAAGTTTGCAACATCGCACCGCACGAAGAAATCAAACGAATCGTTTTTACGTTCAGGTGCACAATCGAGGTGTGAACATAGCTCACAGCGTGCAGGTTCGCGCATTCTTCGCCCCAACTTCGCCCGGTCTTCCTCCACTGCCGGCGGACTTTTGGACCGGTGGACGTCCTTTTAGCGGTACTCCTTCTGGTCCGAACTGGACTCCGGTAGGTTCTACGATAAACCTGGGTGATCTGGAGCCGGGTGAACCGGGAGTGGCTGAATGGGATTGGGTCGTTCCAAACTCGGCTCCGCAGCATTCATGTCTATTGGCGGTGGCAACTTGCACTGAGGATCCGATCACCGGAGTTGGAACACTCAATCCCGATCAGTTAGTGCTGAACTCAAAACATGTGACGCTGAAGAATCTGAATGTTCAGGATGCTGTTGCAGGCACAGCATCACCGCCAGAGCAGGCAATGCAAGTGGAACTTCATGCAACTTCCCGAGAAGATCGATTAGCGTTCCTGCGTTTCCAATGGGGAACTTTACCGAAGAAGAGTCGCGTGTTGCTGACATTCGCGCCTGGTCCAAACAAGCGGCCAGTGATTGACGCTTCACCAGAAGAATGGAAGCGTCTGGGTATAGAGGTGTCGGATAAATACGCGAAGGTATTTCCGGAAACGACGACGGACGCGTGCGGTCGTGAAATCGGCTATGACCGCAAACGAGTGCTGCTAGTGAACGCGGGCGATCGAGAGTATTCGGATCTGCCGGGAATACGTTTGACGTTTGGAGTTCCGGTTCGAATGGCAATGAACCTGATCACAACTAAGGACGCCAAGGGAACATATCACTTCGATTTGGTTCGCGTCTCCGGGAAACAAATCATCGGAGGTGTCACGTATCAGATTCGTATGAAGGACTCGTGGTGAGAAACTGATTTCCGAGTCGTCACGCGGTAGCGTCGGGTCCGTTGTCACCTCCAACGGGGTGGACGGTTCCGGACCCGACGCTACCGCGTGACGGTACTGATTGTATCCAAGTTTGTTGTGGCTCCGCCCGCGCTAATAATGAGGTGGTTGTAATGGTTAAGACGATTTCCCGAAATGAGTTAAAAGAGAAAATTGATCGCGGAGATAACTTCGTGCTTGTCGAGACTCTGGCTCCCACTGCCTATGAGCACGCGCACCTCCCCGGTGCGATAAACATGCCTCCGGATCAAATCAAGCAACTCGCTGCAAAACTTCTACCTGATAAATCTGCTGATATCTTGGTTTACTGCGCCAGTCCTACCTGACATGCTTCTGAGAATGCTGCCCGTGAACTGGCGGCACTGGGATATACCAATGTGCGTGACTATGCGGAAGGAAAGTCTGACTGGATTGCTGCTGGACTCCCGACAGAAACAGAACACAACCACAAACAGTGAATGGTCGTGAAGATACTCCGCAATTAAGGGCATCACAGTTGACGCGGATCTTACTCACCTCACGACTGCGCATTGAAAGGGTTAACGCGCTCAAACCAGAAGTCAAATCTTAGCCGTTAAGCCCCCTCACGCCTGACAAGACGGACTATCCAATCAGATAGTGTTGCCCACCCTTGTGTCTTCAGTAGTTCATTCCCTAAACCGCACACTCTGAGAAAGGCAAACGCCACTGCTACTCATCTTGTCTGTTTTAAGTGGTTATCGTACTTCGGCGGAAAGTTGTGAGTGACGGCACATCTCTCGCAATGACGAAGGCAAGATCTAGACGAGGTGCAAAAAAACACCGAGCCCAGATGATGTTGGAGCAGTAGAGAGACCAACCTCACTTTCGAAGTGAACCCCTGGCGCTGGTCGTTCCATTCGCTCCGTTCCTCAAAACAGAAAGGTAGAGAAGTATGAAAAAGTATGTATGGTTGCCGTTAATCCTCTTGGCAGTTTTTGGCTTGTCTGCGACGCGCACTAAAGCTCAATCAGCTTGCGGTGTTCGAGCGGACGTGCCTTTTGATTTCATCGTTGGAGACAAGACGCTTTCGGCCGGAAAAATCTCGGTTCGTGGAGCGAGCGCATCCGACGTGGGTCCGTTGTCAATCTCCAACTTCGACAAAGGCGAAAGCGCTTTTCGCATGGCGCTTTTGTTGACGGGTTCCGACACAACAGAGCGAGGGAAACTGGTTTTCCACAAATATGGAAATCAATACTTTCTCGCGCAGGTCTGGATACCGGGCTACAAGGCGTTGGAACTGATTAAGTCCAGAGGCGAACGAGCCATCGAGCGCGAAACAAGGCTCTCGAAAAACTCCAAGCCAGAACTTGTAGCGTTAATGGCTGATAAACAGTAACGGAAGTGAGTGCAAACTCCACACACAGTTTCAAGAACGGATGCCCTGAAGGTTCTGAGTATCGTTCAGGGCATTCTCGTTTTGGCCGGAAGCAATCCTCCACCTTTCGCCTCCGTGGTGAGCAAGACTTCAACAAACTCTGCGATAACGAAGCGGTCTATACAGCGCAAAACGACTCCAGGGCCACCATGCATGAATCACCCTGTCATATCCCGCTTGTCTTGCTTCCCATACAAAAATTCCTTGCTCTGCACTACCGGCCGGATCAACCGCCACCCGGTCGAAAAGAACGACATGTCCCTGTTTGTTGAGGATATCGCCGGTCATGAGGGCGCTTCGGGGAATTGGTATAGAAATATTGGGAAGAGATGAGGTGTCCCAATTGTGAACCTCCGAGAGTGAGATTGAGTGGGCGAAACTTCGACTTCATCTTATAGCTCAGATCGCAAGTCATGGTTGCCGGTTTACCTTTTCCACGACTGCCACTTCCGCAGGAACTTTGCGCCGAGTTATTGCGGTCGAGTTTTATTTCGATTGAAGAGATCAGTCAGATTAATGCCGATGCCTATCTTGTAATAGTCGCGGTTGAGTCGAGATGGCTGTTGGTCCGCTGGTGGGATGAAGACATCATTGCTGGTGATTTGGATCTCGCCCGGCGCTGTATCCAGGAACAGTGGAACGTCAATTCTTGGTCCACCCTGTCCTATCTTCATTAAGGCGGTGCCATAGAGGTATAGAAAGTCAGCCGGTCGGAATGGTAATGGATAAAACGCATCCAAACGAACAACCCAGGCGCGTTTGCCGTCCTGTTTGAAGGTTCCTCCTGTGACGGCCTCATTTTGGCCAAATCCAAAATCTAGAATTGCAGGAAAACTGTTTTTGAATTGATTGCACTCTTCGTTGTCGCAGTAGTGAGACTTTACTCGCAATCCAAAGTAATACTGACGGAAGAATCGATCTCGCTCGAGCGGGACAAACCCAACATACGTCTTGTTGGCCGGAGGTACACCGAATCTGAGTTCAAATTCAGCACGTTGCGGACTATCTGCTCCAGGTATCTTAAATATTTGGGCTGCTGCTCGAGTTGGATTTAGAGGGCTAATTGCGCCCCCGCCGAAAGTAAAAAAGAAGCGACTCCGCTGCTTTATTCCCGGAATGAGTGTCCAATTCAAACCGTTACCACTGAACATGCGGGCCTCAACTCCAGCTAGGTAGTCAAAGCTCTGGACGAGATCCACGACCTTGGTTGGGTCGGTTACTTGGTTAACGAAATTAGAAGGAAATACTGCGGCACTGGCGGTTTGTTGTGGGGTGGTCGAGAACTTAATGTGACCCCACGTACCGAGGCGAGGAACTTTGATTTCCTTGTTGTCCTTGTCTTTGACTGTGTCGAACAAGATCGAATTCGTGAAAAAGAAGTCCAGAAACGGCTTAGTCTCGCTTGCGGCAGAGCTGGCGCCAACTTGTTCCATGCCTACCACGGCCCGAGTGTTCATGCTATTAGTTGGTACCGTCGCAATCAGGAAATCGGTCGCACATTTGGAACCCTCACATTTGATGTTCAAGATTGCTTGACGATCGCTATTGGTCTGTTTATCAACATCGAAGAAAGTGACTACATTGTCACCCTCGACAAATTTGATAGGGACTACAGCTTTCGCCTTGTCGTCTGTGTAGTCCAAAGTAACTTCATCAACTTCATCGGCATTGACAACTGTTTTCCCATTCTTAATGACAAAGTATTTTATTTTGTGGATCGGTTCTGTTGGATGCTTAGCAACCGTTAGGTAGACATCGCGGAAAGATGTTTTCTCAACAGTGCCGGATTTCGGATTGTCTATCGTGATAAGTGGTGCTTCGGCGGAAGCCTCGCCACATTTTTCTCCACCTGTACAGGTCAAAACGAGTACCGCTTGATCATCAGGTTTTGAAGGATCGAAAGCGCGGATGGTATTCTGTTCTTTAACAAGCTTTAGCTCCGTGGAAACAATCCCAAGGCTACCCTCGAGAGGCGTGACGTCCAGGACTTTTTTGTCCACTCGATTTTCGTCTTTGTCGTAAACAGCCACGGTAATCTTCTTGATGCCACCCTTCACTGTGATCAGTGAAGCGACTGGACCTTTATTAACACTACCGCTCGGGCTCTTTATGACAATATTGCCTTCGCCGCTGGCGCCGCCGGAGGCGGATCCAGTGGTAGTTGACGTCGCCTCCTTATCTTTGACGATAAGTTCGTTGTCCGTACCGCATTCGGCGTCACTGCAAGTGATGAAAATGCTTGCTTGTGGGCTGGAGGCTTCGCTGATGCTAGATGCCGCGCCTGAGTAACCAAACAAAGTAATCTTGTTTGTACCTCTGAGAAGATTGAGTACTACTTTTTGTTCTCCGGTGCCTTTTACCTCATAGTCCCCATCTTTAGCCGCGATCCCGGCGTAAGCGACAATCCGCACCTTGCTCAATGCCGATGGATCACTAACGCTGAACTTGAGGTGCATTCGTGAGCCTCCAGTGCTGTCAAGAGGCTTTTCGGCGGTGCTCCCCTTAGGGCTGACAACAGTGATGGACTGTGCCCATGCGGATGTTGCAAACGCCAGAATGACGATCAAACAGCTCAAGCCAATGCGCGATGAAAAGCTGTTTTTACGTAGGTTATAAGAGAGGAAGCGTTTGAATGACTCTGCACGCAGTTTCAGGCAGAGGTAGGGCGGGAGAATCATGGGGGACTCCTACTAATACCGCGGAGATCAGCAGCGGGGTTGAGGATCTCCGGATGAGATTGGCAATGCGCCGCATTAAATATCCTATTGCGAGCTATTGGTCAACAATTAATTAACCACTGGGCTCAGATTCTACGAAGAACAGCTAGTCATAAGTTCTCATTCAACTTGGAACGGCGTTCATCGTGAAAATCGAACAAGCCTCAGAATTGAGCTGTCACTCTCTTATGTAGAAATCGGAAACAACGTTTCGTCGATTTGAAACGGTCTCTGTTGTCTCTCTGATCGGATTCATCGACATAATTCATGGATTAGTTATGAGTTGCGCAGTAGTTGAGCATGTCCTTGCGTTCACTTAACAAGGGCCTACACGCATCTCACAATATTGACCAGCAAGCGCAGGCCTGTTGACGATACCAAAACCTTCTCTATTCAACCTGACCCAACGCCAACGCAAGGCGCTGAACCACGGCTGACCAGTCTTTCGATGAGAGTTTGCCTAGTCTGCCGGTGATGGCTGATTTGGAGACGGTTATTAGAAATGATCTGAATGCCGAAGGTCGCCACAACCGCGAATGCTGCCAGTCTTCTAATACGTAATCAGTTAGAGATGACGCTGATCCTAATTGGCTGGTCATGAGACCAACAATTACATCTGGACGCTCTCGATGATAGAGCGATGACGACACGATGACGGCCGGTCGTCGCTTTGTAACTGTCACACCTGGAAAATCGAGGAGTATTACTTCGCCGGTTTCAGGGTTCCTTCTTTTGTGTTTCATGAGGACTCTCGCTGTGAGAAAGCGCGAAAGAAGTTAGGTCATGTAGGTCCTGTTCGGTCCAGGCATCGCTGAATTCAATCTTGTTATCTGAGCCTACGAGATCCTGAAGGATCAGGGTTGCTAGTTTGAGGCGTTCATCCGCTGAGAGCAAGCGAACGGTCTCTGCGTAAAGTTGTTTCGCATCGGCTGCCATGATTTGTAGCTATGACTAATAGTAAGTCAGGCGCTACCTCTCTGAAAAGTCTCAGAGGTGGCTGGCGTATATTCCTTCCTATCCGTCCAATCCGTGTTCATCTGTGGCCACTTCCTCCTCTGGTTCGCCACAGCTGCTCAGCAGCGCACACTTCAAAACTCCGAAACCACAAAATCACGGACAGGAGACTCTAAATCATCTCTGTGCAATCTTGGGATTCCTCGATTACCATTCCCTCCGAATTCGTCCACTCCACGAAAACTAAAATGCTGAGACAAATCACGCTCTGTTTAATCGGCGCCATCACACTCTTCTTGTCGCCGTCCAATGTGCGCGGTTCCTCGCGCACGACACTGTCATTTGACACCGGCTGGCTCTTCTTTAAAGGCGACACTTCTGGTGCGGAAAACCCTTCATTCAATGATTCCGCATGGCGCAAACTCGACGTGCCGCACGACTGGAGCATCGAGGGTCCATTCGACAAAGACAATCCGACTCGCGGTTCCGGGGGATTCCTTCCATCCGGAGTTGGTTGGTATCGCAAGCACTTCACACTTCCCGCTGATTCAGAT
>DASYRR010000279.1:0-5408 GCA_036004125.1 Pyrinomonadaceae bacterium
GCCGGTACGCCAAGTATCAATCCGTAAAAAATGAAGGCAAACATGAGATCAAATATTCCGATCAGAAAACCTCCCAGGGGAATCGTGTCGAGGGCACGTGGACGCCCAACGGTAGTTTGCCCATTCGTTTCTTCGAAATCATGTATGGTCATAAACACTCCTCACAGTCACTCGTTCCCTTTGTGCAACCCCCGGTTCCTGAGTCTCCGCGGTTCATAAGGTCTCCAACCTCACCACAAGCCACACAGAAAACACGGAGGTCACACAAAGCCTTGCGAGCCATCGCAGGTCCTCAGTCTACCTTCACGTTCCCAGCTGTGAATCAATATGTGACGAGCGTCAGTTTTGCGGGACGTAGAGCAGCAGGGCGAGGACGAGTATCACTCCCCGGTTCCCCGTTAGGATCCAGATTTAATAAAGTCATCGAAATGCTGACGATAACTGCGACTTAGCGAGTAACACGCACCAGTGAGTAGCACGACTCGATACTCTCCTCGCGCCCAGGTTTGCAGTTCTTTGACACGATTCATGTTGACGATAGTGCGGCGATGTATGCGAACAAACATTCGTGGATCAATCTGGGCCTCGACGTTGTTTAGAGTCTCGCGGAGCAAATGGGACGAGCTACCGAGATTAAGACGAACATAGTTGCCCTGGGCTTCAATCGCATCTACGTCTTCGGTGCGTACGAATAAGATCTTCTCACCATTTTTGATCGCGAATCGTTCCAGATAACGTGGTCCGGCTTTGAGCTCCTGCAGCATATTCATGATACGCGACGTGTCCGGCTGCTTTGTTCCCCTCATGAAAATCTTTGCGTGAGCAAGAGCTTCGGCGAAGCGTTCACGATCGAACGGTTTCGTCAGGTAGTCAACGGCGTGTACATCAAAAGCGCGCATCGCGTGCTGGTCGTATGCGGTTACGAAGATGATGACCGGCATTCGCTTGACACTGAGATTCTGCAAGACGTTGAACCCATCCATGTCGGGCATCTGCACGTCAAGAAAAACGAGATCGGGAGCGTGAGTCGTAATAGCATCAACTGCCTCCCTTCCATTTCTGGCCTCACCGACTATTTGCAGGTCGCGATAATCCTTCAGCATTTCGCGTATTCGTTCGCGCGCGAGTGGTTCGTCATCAACGATCAAGACTCTTATCGCCACGTTTGACTACCCTTCACTCTTTACAGCGGCAACTGCAGGAACGTCTAAAGTCACAGTTACCCCGCGCCCTGCGGCGTTTGCTATTTGAAGACTAAAGTCGTTCCCATAGAACTGCTCCAACCGCGCGCGCGTGTTACTCAGACCAATTCCGGAAAGGCCGCCATTAGAATTCATTTTCAGTCCGGGTCCATTGTCCTCTACTTGCATGATTAGGCGGTTGCTCAACTGGCGGGCCCTGATCGTGATGTGTCCCGAATCTGTTTGTCTCGCCACGCCGTGGCGGACTGCGTTTTCCACAATCGGTTGCAAAATAAGATTGGGTACCATGACCTCGAGTGTCTGTGGATCGATGTCCATCTCAACCACCAGGCGATCCTGAAAACGGATGTGTTCGATGTCGAGATAGCATTTGAGAAACTCCAACTCCTGTTCGAAATCTACCGTCTGCGCGTCTGACCTTTTCAGTGTCAGCCTGAGGAAGTCTCCAAGTCTGGCTATCATCCTGTCAGCCGCCTCAACATCTTTGTGCAGGAGTGCCGCGATTGAGTTGAGTGTGTTGAAAAGAAAATGCGGATGGATCTGCATCTTCAGCGCCTGCAATTGTGCCTGGGCCAGTTGCGTTGCAAGTTGTCCGGATCTCGCCTCTGCTTCACGGACACTGCGGTAGTAATAAAGTGCATGAGCGACAACCACAGTCGTCCAATAAATAGTTAAGCCTTGATGAAAGTAGTAAATGCTAAATGCGTTGTTACGCCAGAGGGTAAACAAAGTAGGATTGCGAGTCAGATTCACGTAGCCGAGGTACCAGACTAAAGGCGAAGCCGCAGATAAGACCAAACCCGAGAGAAGGATGCTCACCGAGATGTGAATAAGGAGATTTCTTGGGAAGTGATGACGAAGTTCAAATCGCCTTGCCAGCCTGAAGATGAACGGAGAGAACATCCCCCACAAATAGAAGTCGGCCAGGTATCCCGACAGCAACCTCTTCAAGGATATTTGGGCGTTGTCCTGACGCGCACCCAGGTAGGTGCTGAGTGCAAAGGAAAATCCCAACAGTGTCCAGACGCAAAAGAAGAAAAACCAGCGTAACCACCGGGTACCCCGACCGAAGAAACTAGTAGACTTATGTTGAAGTTCTGCGTTCACCAGATCACAATCCGATTGCTGCGAAAGATATGGCATCTTGACTGTGACTGCAAAAACATACTGTCCACAGATTATGCTGATTCTTTCTTAGAACGGTTGGGGCGGTCCCTTTTTCTTAACGAAATCCGGGTAATCTGTGGATGATCGTTTTGTTTCTCGCTGAGTGTTCTCAGAGTGTCGGCAGCGCAACGGTACTGACCCGCGACCGCTTGTCTTGGATTACTTCTGCTCAGGAGATCTGCCAGGTTGGAAGTGATTCTAACGATGGTAAGTCTTGTTTGCTTCATTCAGTCTGAGGTTTGAGTCTGAATGAGCGTTTGACATAATTGAATGAATATGTGACGAGCGCCTGTTCGGCGTGACGTAGCGTTACTTACTGAGGATGAGCGGGCAGTCGGATCTTTTAAGTCTTTGTTGCTCTCATTCAAGCGGCGTTCCCTTTGTTCTTGCGTCAATGCACTTCAGTGACGTACAAAGCACCAGTGGCTGAACTACCTCCCGGAGCTACCCTGACCCGCTATCGCATCATTAGCAAAATTGGTGCGGGAGGAATGGGTGAGGTTTACCAGGCGCAGGACATTGAACTTGGACGTCCGGTGGCTTTGAAATTCCTGCCAGACGAAGTCGCCTCACATCAAAACCGGCTTACCCGATTTATCCAGGAAGCGAAAGCTGCGTCAGCTCTCAATCATCCAAACATCCTTACTGTCTATGAAATTGGTCGCGCAGATAACAGTACTTTTATTGCTACAGAGTTTATCGACGGTACCACGCTGCGACGCTACTTGCGCCTGCAGCGGTTGAAGCTGATCGAAGTTCTCGACATCGCAGCACAAATTGCCTCCGCACTGGTTGCCGCTCACGCCGCCGGCATTGTTCATCGTGATATCAAACCAGAAAACATAATGGTACGCACCGACGGCTTTGTGAAGGTACTGGACTTCGGCCTGGCGAAGCTGACGGAAAATCGAGACTCATCGGGACCCGAAGCAAGCACGATGGCCCTGGTCAACACAGAGCCGGGCGCTATTCTTGGAACCACTGCTTACATGTCGCCGGAACAGGCCGCGGGACGTGAGGTTGATGCTCGCTCAGATATTTGGAGTCTCGGCGTCGTGCTTTATGAAATGATCGCTGCGCGGACGCCATTCGAGGGCGCATCAAAGAGTCACATCATTGTTGCGATTACCGACCATGAACCCCAGCCGATTACTCAATTCGCTCCTGATGTGCCTGAAGCGCTCGAATGGATTATTGCTGAAGCCCTGACGAAAGATCGTGAAGAGCGCTGTCAGACCGCGAAAGAAATGCTTGGCAAGTTGAGGCGGTTGAAGCAGCGGATCGAGTCGGGCGCATTGCCAACCTCGCCGTCGGATCTCAATCGTTCAGTTTCGCTATCATCACTCGCCCCAGCGACCAACTCGAATGTCGTCTCATTAGCAGAAAAAGGGACCACGCTGCCAGAAGTCGGAAGATCGACTGCGCCTTCAGAAGACGCCGCCAACAAGCGAGCCCTTTCAAGCATTGAATTCGTAGCCGAGGGGATAAAGCAAAATAAAAAGGCGGCTATCGCGCTCCTCGTGATCGGCGTGTTGTTTGCCGGTGTAATTGGCTTCGCACTATACAAGCAGTTCAATCAACCTAAACAGTTTGGTCCGGCAAAGATGACGGCGCTAACGACAGGTGGGAAAGTGAATGGGGAGGACATAAACGGGCAAGTGGCGATTTCGCCTGATGGGAAGTATGTAGTGTACGCCGCAAACGACGCGAAACAGCAAGCCAGCTTGTGGCTCAGGCAAGTATCGACGAGCAGCCTGGTGCGGATCGTTCCGCCGGAAAACGGTGGTTACCTGGCCACAACCTTCTCACCTGATGGCGAACAGGTTTACTACGTTGCGATGTTAGAAAGAAACAAGTTCGTGCCGACGCTCTATCGCATTCCTGTGCTGGGTGGCGCTCCGACAAAAGTTCTCGACCGCGTCTTTAGTGCGATCGGGTTCTCAAAGGATGGGGAGCAATTCGCTTTCGTCCGTAAGAATCAGGAAGACATGGCGTTGATGGTCGCGAATAGCGATGGCCGCGGACAACCCAGGACTATTGCCGTCCGCAAACAACCAAATGGCTTCTCTACTTCGGGACCATCATGGTCACCAGATGGAAAACGACTCGCTTGCGGCGTGTTTGAGGGAACGGGCGCCGAGTATTCAAGCGTGGTAGAAATTCCGTTGGAAGGTGGAGACCCAAGACCCATCGGTTCTGAAAAATGGGCCAGAGTTGGTCGAGTAATCTGGCTCGCAGACGGTAGCGGTTTGATCATGACTGCTCAGCCGGAGTCGTCATCCATCGGCACGCAGATTTGGTTTCTTCCCTATCCCACTGGCCAGGCGCGACGGATAACGAATGACCTGAACGGTTATGGAGAAGTTAGCCTGGGATTGACATCAGATTCGGGCACGATCGCTACGATTCAACAGGTAAACTCCAGTAGCATTTGGATCACTTCTCCAAATGAAGATGAAAGTAAGGCACGACAGATTCTCAAAACCAATCTGCCTGAGACGCTTGCATGGACACCGGATGGCAAAATTGTTTATGCGAGTCGAACCGGAGAGAATTGGGACCTTTGGATGGTTAATCGCGACGGCTCAGAAAGCAAGCAGTTGACAGCCGACGCCTTCATAGATCATGAGCCATCGGTTACCACTGATGGTCGCTATGTCGTTTTCCAATCCAATCACTCCGGCAGTCTGAATATCTGGCGAATTGATGCCGACGGAAACAACCCCAAACAATTGACTGATGGCAGTTATGTAGATGAGTCTCCAGTTTGTTCGCCTGATGGTAGCTCTGTGATTTTCCTATCGACGCGCACGGGCATAGTGACCATTTGGAGAGTGGGAATTGATGGCGGAACTCCAGTGCAATTGACTAATCAAGCTTCGCAACTCCCATCGATAGCGCCTGATGGGAAGTTAATCTCGTATTTCTACACGGACGAACAAGCGAACAATCAACCAAGGTTGGCGCTGATTCCTTTCGCAGGTGGCGAGACTGTAAAGACGATTGATCTTCCTCGGACCGTTCAACCTATCGCGTTTG
>DASYRR010000280.1:0-13866 GCA_036004125.1 Pyrinomonadaceae bacterium
TCTGTTGAAGAAGGGAAGACTACAGCGCGAGGTCGATGTTTGTGCTGAGGTAAGCCGTCGCATTCATAAACCAGCAGCTCGTCCGGTTGTGAAAGGACGTTCTCCGGGCCCACAATCGAGCATAGATTTTTGATTAAGGTATCCACGAAGAAGTCTAATTGTCAGTGTACCGCAGCTGCTGTCTTAGGCTATAGTCGGCATTCTTTTGAGTAGTGCCCTAATTTGAAGTTTTCTCTGCGCAATCTCTGCGTACTCTGCGTCTCCGCGGTGAAATACTCGCCAATCTCTTTACCGCAGAGACGCAGAGAACGCAGAGATTGCGCAGAGAGGAATCTTTTGGCCTAAGCAACAGTCCCCCAACTCTTATGAACATGAGAACCTTAATAATTTTAATCACCCTTCTGACTCTGACTTCCATGAACCCATCACGCGCAGACAAAACCGCCATAGCTCCAGACCTAATCATCACCAACGCAGTGATCCACACGATAGATCCAAATCAGCCTACTGCCGAAGCCGTTGCGATCTTGGCCAATAGGATTATTGCCGTAGGTTCATCCAAAGATATCAAGAAGATGGCGGCGTCGAACACACGCGTGATTGACGCAAAGAAACAACTAGTGCTGCCGGGCTTCAACGATGCCCACACACATTTTTTGAGTGGTGGGTTTCAACTGTCCAGTGTTGACCTGCGCGATGCAAACTCGCCCCGCGAATTTGCAGAGCGAATTAGATCCTTCGCCGAGAAGCAACCCAGACGTCGTTGGATCACAGGCGGCGATTGGGATCACGAGCGTTGGCCTGATACTAAGTTACCAACGAAAGAACTGATCGATAGCTTCACTCCCGACACTCCGGTTTTCGTGAATCGCCTCGATGGGCATATGGCTCTGGCTAACAGCCTGGCGCTCCGACTGGCAGGTGTAACTCGTCAAACTCTCGATCCGCCCGGTGGAGTAATCGTTCGCGATCCAAAGACGGGTGAACCGACAGGAGTCTTAAAAGACGCCGCGCAAAGTTTTGTTTGGAAGGTTGTCACGCCGTCAAGTTTCGAAGAGAAACTTGCTGCCGCCCGCGCCGCAACTGATTATGCAGCACGACTGGGCGTAACGAGTGTCCAGGATATGTCTGCGGGTTCTGATGTTGGTGTCTACCAAACGCTCCTTGATCGCGGTGAACTCAAGACTCGTATTTACGCCGTCTCGCCTTTACCCTCTTGGGAACGCTTGGCACGTACGGGCGTGAAGGCGCACTTCGGGAGCGAAATGCTGCGGATCGGCGGATTGAAGGGATTTGCTGATGGGAGTCTTGGTTCTACGACCGCGCTTTTCTACGAGCCATATCGCGACGACCCCAGCACTGCAGGAATTGCCGGAGACGAGATGTATCCGGAAGGCACTATGCTTACTCGTGTGCGTTCAGCCGACAAGGCCGGCCTGCAAACGATGATTCATGCCATCGGCGATCGAGCGAACGACTTGATCCTCACAATCTTTGAGCAAGTCGAGCGTGAAAACGGAAATCGCGATCGGCGTTTTCGCATCGAACATGCTCAGCACCTGCGTCTCCAGGACATCCCGCGGTTTGCTCGCGACAAAGTCATCGCCTCAATGCAGCCCTACCATGCAATTGATGATGGACGTTGGGCGGAAAAGAGAATCGGTAAAGAACGTGCAAAAACAACTTATGCCTTTCGTTCGTTGCTGGATTCCGGAGCGACACTGGCCTTTGGCACCGACTGGACCGTAGCTCCACTCAGTCCTGTGTTGACCGTGTATGCCGCAGTCACACGCCGCACGCTTGATGGAAAGAATTCAAAAGGCTGGGTTCCCGAGCAGAAGATCTCGGTTGAAGAAGCTGTGCGTGCTTATACGGTAGGTTCAGCGTACGCGGAGTTTCAGGAAACGGTGAAGGGAAGTGTTACGCCCGGCAAACTCGCGGACCTCGTGATTCTTTCTCGCGACATATTTAAGATCGATCCAAAAGATATTGAGAAAGTGAACATCGTGCTAACGATGGTTGATGGTCGCGTGGTTTATGAGGGTCGCGAGTAGAAACGGTAGCTGAAGAAAATTAATAAACCCACCGTCCCTACGATGGCAGCAGTCAACGCTTCCTGGCCTGTACTATTTGCGAGAAGCCAAACGATTAAGACCAGAGATAGTGCGGCGATAAGTTTGCCGGCTGGAAGATGGAATTGAGCATAAGGTGCGTCAGCACGATTCCTGAAGAGCAGTAACCCTCCACAAGTTGCGGCATACGTAACGAGCCGCGCGATGGCGCTGATCGTCAGGGCCGCGACGAAAGAGCTCTTTAGCGTCATCAAGAGCATCAAGCTTGAAGTCATCAGAATTGCTGTATAAGGCGTCGCGAAGCGTCGATGTACCTTGCCGATAATTTGCGGCAGTTCTTTTTGTTCGGCCATTGCGAAAGGTATTCGCGACCCAGCCAGGACCAGAATATTCAAGTTTCCAATAATGGAGATGATTGCTCCGGCTGAGATTAGTGCGCCACCAGCGCTTCCGAGGAAGCGGGAACCAGCGTCGGCAAGGGGTCGCGTCGACTGTGCAAGTTCCGGCAGTGTCCCCACACAAACAACCTGAATAAGAATGTAGAGAGTCGCGACCACAACGAGGGCGATTATTAGCGCCCGCGGGAGGTATCTCTGCGGATCTCGCACTTCACCTGCCGGGACTGCGGCCATCTCGAATCCCGTAAACGCGTAGATCAATAGCAAGACTGATTGTGAGAATGCACCGGTGGACGGCGCGGCTCCAAAAACGTATGACTGCGGATTGAGAAAGAATAAGCCAGCAGCAACGAAGATAATCATTGGAATTAATTTGCCAATAGTAAATCCGTTACCGACGATTGCGGCGGGTCTGACTCCAAGAACATTGATGAGTGTAAGGACTCCAACTACGGAAACGATGATCGTCGCCCTCCAGGCGGGCGAAGTAGCAGGGGCCCAAAAATAACTGAGGTAGTTGACCAGGAGATTGCAATTTGCAGCGAAGGCGGTGAGTCGAGCCAACCACATCAACCAGCCAATCTCAAAACCTACCGTTGGACCAAACGCTTTTCGCGCATACAGGTACGGTCCACCAGTCTCCTCGAAACGACTACCAACTTCTGCAAAACAAAGGATTATTAGTGTGACGACAAGGGCACAGGCAACAAAGGCAATCAGGCTGTAAGTGCCAATGAGAGCGTAGACTTTTGAGGGCAGTCCGAAGATTCCGGCGCCGATAATTCCGTTGATAGTGATGGCCACAAGATCCCAGCGGCGGATTCCGCGGATCAAACCATCATTGGTGGTCTTCTGCACGCGCAAGGCTTATAGCAAAATTAGTTTGGCGAGCAAAGAAATCTTTCTTCATGCAGATCCCTTTAGTAGCTAGCTGATTGCATCACGGATCATCTTGCTGGGACCGCAGGCGTCCCCGCCTGCTAACCTCGGATTAGCGAGCCTTGGATCAAATAGAAAGCCTGGGTTGCCACGTTAGCAGGCGGGGACGCCCCGCCTGCTAACCTCGGATTAGCGAGCCTTGAATCAAATAGAAAGCCTGGGTTGCCACGTTAGCAGGCGGGGACGCCTGCGGTCCCAGCAAGATGATCCGTGATGCAATCAGCGGGTTACTAAAGGGCACCGGTTTAGCTCTTGCCCCATTTTACGAAGCGTAATAGGCTGTCCACACAAGCTCAGATTTCAAAAACCAGTTGCCAAAAGAACAACTCAATATGCCGATCAAACGCCTGTTTTGTACTTGCCTGCTGCTCTTTTTATTAATTACGGCAGTCAACTTATTAATTACGGCAGTCAACGCGCAAGAATCTACAAGTCTTCAGGATCTGGTTAACCTGGCAGCCAAAACCGCGCTCGAACGATTCGCAGATAAGAAGCTCGAGGAGAAACAACTCTCGATTACCCTGATTGATTTGCGTGACACTCAGCATCCCGTTACCGCAAGCTTTCGAGGCAATGAACGAATTTATCCGGCCAGCGTTGTGAAGATGTTTTATCTCGTAGCTGCCGAACGTTGGCTCGAAGATAAGAAGATTGAAGACTCACCCGAACTAACGCGGGCCATTCGCGACATGATCGTGGACTCCTCAAACGAGGCCACCCAGTACGTCGTCGACGTTATCACCCACACAACTGCCGGGTATGAATTGCCTCCTAAGGAAATGGAAGAGTGGCAGTATCAACGTAATGCAGTGAATCGTTACTACGCTTCGCTTGGTTATTCCAATATCAATGTGAATCAAAAGACTTTTTGTGAAGATGCTTATGGGCGTGAGCGTATCTCGCGAGGACCGAATGGAGAAAACCGCAACAAGCTCACGACCGATGCGACGGCGCGATTGCTGCTGGAAATCGTTACTGGTAAGGCCGGCACTCCGCAACGGACAAAGCTGATGGTGGATTTGCTCAAGCGCAACTACGCCGGCAAGAGCACAGACAATGACGATCAGGGTCACGGCTTTACCGGTATTGCCCTGCAAGGTATGGAAGGCGTACGGCTCTGGTCAAAAGCAGGATGGACGAGCACGACGCGTCATGACGCTGCTTACGTTGAAATGCCGGATGGAGCAAAGTTTGTGCTGGTGACGTTTACGACAGATCATGCAAACGAGCGTGAGATCATTCCCACGGTGGCCCGTGTCGTCATTGATGGGCTCAAGATCGTGAAGTGAGAGGTTTTTCGAGCGGCTAAATGTGAGCGCGAATATCGGATGACTCCTGCTGGCAAGTTTGCCCGAATCAGTGCTGCTGCTGGTGGGTTAGTTTGGTGCGTCGAAGAACACGTAAGCAAAGGGCGTCTCCTTGGAGTGCGGGGACTTGTCACCGCTTTGGTACAGGACGTTGTAGATGCCGAGGTTCGCTGTACCAAAGCGGTGACAGGTCCCCGCACTCCAAGGAGATGCCTTTCCTGACGCCGGGAACCTTTTCGGCAGTGTGTTGTCTAAACGTGTGATTCCGTAACGGGAGGCCCACACATGAGCGACAACAACACTGACAACATCACTGCGCCTTTCATCAACGTTACACCGCTAATCGACGTGCTGCTTGTACTACTGATCATCTTCATGGTTGCCGCACCACTGAAACCTCATCGATTCAGTGCCAAACTTCCAGCACCGCCGGATGGTCGTGTGCTTCCACCCGATATTAGAACTCTCGTTGTGACTGTCGATATTGATCGATCATTGAAACTGAACGGTCTCACGGACATGGGAACTGTTGACGACATGACCAAGCTCAACCAGAAGCTTGCTTCACTCTTTGAAGAACGCACAAAGAATCATGTCTATCGTGACGATATGGCGACGCGTTCCGACTTGCCTGAGAAGCAACGGATCGAGAAGACCGTTTTCATCAAAGCGCCTCGAGCGATTTCCTATGGCGACATAGCGCGGGTCATTGACGGAATCAAAGGCAGTGGCGCCGAACCAATTGGGCTGCAGCTCGATAATCTCAAATAACAGATAACTGAACTGGTTCCGAATATTACGTCTGATTGTTTTCTGCGGGGCAACTCCCCGGCAAATTCCTAACTCCAAAAGCTCGATGATCTGGTAAGCTTCTTTAAAGTTTGAGCTTACCACTTTGGTTTTGTCGCAGCCTGGCTGAACCGGGTCGCGTTGCGGCCTAAGCTCTAGGGGAAGGTATTGGAAATGAGCCTTAATTTGTCGCAGAAGACGTCGTTGTTTCTCTTATCCGTTTGTTTGGTGGCATCCGGGTCCATGTCACTTTTGACGGGCCAGGAGCCCACGGGTGGGGGGAGCTTTATACGTGACCTCACGGGAGGCGCGGCGCTTATTTTCAGAGCGCCAAAAGATCCAGTGGTACACATTGCCAACGCCATTCAAGGAACGCTGGGTGGCGGTAAGGTAAAGGGACGTCGCCAACCGAAACCCCAGGTTCAGGTACGCAAACAGGATCAGGCCATAGCTCGCGCCAACGCTGCTCGCAGCGCGCCCAAACCTCGCTATGCCGAAGCTGAAGAACAGTATCGCCTGGCAGCCACGATCGCTCCGGACGACGCTCGTGCCTTTGCTGGTCTCGGAAATGTCTTCGTAGACCAGGGACGGTTCCCAGAAGCAGTGAACTCGTATCAACAAGCTCTGAAGCTAAAACCGGATTACAGCGCTGCGCTGTTGCCATTGGCGTTTTCGTTAGCGCGTATGGATCGTTATGCCGACTCGATCGAGATTTATCAACAGGCGATCAAACTCGAACCCTCAAATCCCGAGATCTTCAACAACTTGAGCTTCGCCTACAATCACACCAATCGCTATCAGGAAGCGATTGACGCAAGTCTGAACGCAATAAAGCTACTCGGCGATACTGGTCAGGCTTACGCGCAGGGCTTTCAAGAACGAAACGAGATCCTTTCATACGCATATAAGAACCTCGGGAATGCTTACAATGGTTTGCAACGCTTTGAAGAAGCGGCGAAAGCACTCAAGCGTGCAGCTCAAATAGAGCCGACAAACGCTTCGGCGCACTTTAATCTTGGCTTGACGCTCTACAATGCCGGTAGATATTCAGAAGCAATCGAGGCCTATAAGGAAGTAATAAAGCTGCGTCCAAGTTTGGCCCAGGCTCATTACAATCTGGGCCTGACTTATTACGCCATCAGTGATCGAAAGCAGGCGATGGGCGAGTACGAACTACTGAAATCGATGAATCCGGATCTCGCGCAGCAACTCTACAAACTACTCAAGCCGTAGCTACTGGACCAACTTAACCTCACAATTGAAGACAACGAAACGGGGGGTGAATCAAATGACAGTTCGCGAGTTTTATATGCAACGACAGAAGGCCGAGTTGCCTGCTTTTCTAAAAGTACTCAAGGCTCTACCTAAGGACCAACTTAGTTACAAACCGCATGATCGTTCGCCATCAGCGGAGCAGTTGGCCTGGACTGTCACAGCAGAAGTAAAGGCATGTATCGATGTCGTTGACGCTGGTAAGGCAGAGTGGAAAAACATTCAGCCGCCGCCACTCGAAGAAATGATTGAGTTGTTTGAGAACTGGTCGAACGAACTCTCCGAAAAAGTGTCGGCGATGAGTGAATCTGATTGGACTAAGACAGCCCAATTCCTATACGAAGGCCAGGTCGTATCTGAACAACCCGTCGGCCAGTTTATTTGGTTCATCTTATTCGATTCGATTCATCATCGCGGACAACTGTCTGCCTATCTGCGGCCAATGGGAGGAAAGGTACCGTCGATTTACGGGCCATCCGCCGACGATCCGGGAAGCATGTAAAAAGAATTGGGCCGCAGATTCACGCAGATAAACACAGAGCAGCAGAATGCGTAGAGTTACCTTCGAATCGTTTTCTGATCCGCGATCTTCAGCGGAAATCTGCGGCTCAATATGGTCTGACAACTAAAGAGCTTTCGACATATTAATAAAGTGACACGGCAGTTTTGTTGTTACGTCGCTCGGGAACGGTGACGTTCCGGTCTCGACGTATCCTCGTTTTCCGTAAAAGGCAGGCAGCTCCTCGCGCAGGTTCACGATGAGGATATCGATGAATCGGGATTGTCGAGCTCGGCAATGATCTTCTGCTGCTGACATGAGTTGAGAACCAATGCCGGCCTGCTGAAGCGACGGATCAACCGACAACAAGCCTAAGTAGGTTCGATCACCTCGCGGCTCCAGATAGACGCATCCGGCCAGGGCCCCCGCAGTTTCAACGAGAAGAAACTCTCCCGTTTCCAAAAGCCCCAACACAGCCTCGAGATCTACGCGGTCCGCATCGACAAAAAAGTTCTCAGCTCCTCTAAACGCAAGGTTGATAAGAGTGGCTAACCCTTCGGCATCCGATTCGTTGGCAATCCTTGTTTGAAGCTGTGACGTCTGTGTACTCATGCACCCACCAGAATTGTTAAAAGCCCGCGCGTCGCATCACGTCCTGGAAGCGTGGATCATTTCGCAGATTATTAAATGCCGGCTGTACCTTGAGAAATGCCAGGCAGGTCTCCAAAAACAGTTTCTGTGCCGTTCATCTCTCGTGGATTGCTCAGGTAAGTTCCCTGTGCGTAAGCAACCGTGCGTTTGGCGGGACGTATTGTTTCATCTCGACATCTCCAGCCGTCGCATTAGTAAGCTATTGTGGAAGGCCGATGCGTCTAACAAGATCTTGAAACTCAGGTTCCTTCCGCATGGAATCAAATTTTGGCTCCAGCTTGATCCACGGAATATTACCCGCCCGTTCTTGATACGCTTTCTCAAGCCATACGAACGTTTGTTCTTTGTCGCCCAGGGCTGCATAGACATACGCAATCACCGTTGGATCGAGATACTCGGCAGTGCGTCGCTGATTCAGTGTTTTTAGAATCTCCTCAGCTTCGGGACGCTTGCCGCTGAAGGCATAGACACATGCGATTTCAGCGTCCAGCCAGAACCATTCCGGATCGACTGATTTGGCTCTTTTTAGTTCATCAAGTGCTTCCCGATACATTCCTTTCTGTTCGTACGCCTGAGCGATCCAGAGTGACGCGAGAACAAAAGTTGGATCCAACTCGAGCGTCTTTTGGAATTGAGCGATTGCGTCGTCGTAGTGACGGCTGGTGTAGTCGGCCCAACCAAGTTCCGCGTTGATAACAAGGTTTGTTGGATCCAATTGAACCGCCTGTTTTAACTCGCTATGCGCCTCGTCCAGACGTCCTGCAAATTGGAAATAGTGAGCATAGAAGTGATAACTCTGAGCATCGCTAGCGTCGAGTTCCTTTGCGCGGCGGAGTTCTTCTTCAGCTCCCTTAAGATTCCAATCGTAAAATAGTCTGACAATCCCTAATGATCGATGAGCATCGGCTAGTGTCTCATCGAGAACGAGTGCCTTCTCCGCATAGGTACGAGCTTGAGGAAACGAGTCCTTTGGTGCATCGAGTGAAAACTCTCCCACCAAACTATATGAATCGGCTAAACCTGAATACGCCAAACCGAAGTCGGGGTCTTTCGCGATTGCCTGTTTGAAAAAGTCGATACTCTTGCGGAAACCATCTGACGTAAACTTGTTCCAGTAGAATCGACCTTTAAGATAAAGCTGGAACGCCTCGCTATTCTTTGTGGCAGCCTTTCCGAGTCGCCGCTGATCTTCACCAGTCAAACGCAAACGCAGTTTTTCCGAAATCCGACGCGAAATCTCTTCTTGTACTTGAAGCAAATCTGACAGTTGTCGGTTTTGATAATTCTCACCCCACAATCGCCGGTTGTCTCGTACATCAACCAACTCCGTGCGGACAGAAAGACTGTCGCCGCGTTTAGTCATCCAACCAATCAGAACCGCGCGCACTTTCAGATCACGTCCGACGGAAGCTGCATCAACAGCTTGGCCTTTGTAACGCAATGCAGAACTAAGTGACACGACCCGTAGATTCGAAAGTTGCGAAAGGCGATTTATGATGCTGTCGCTGATACCGTCCGACAGATATTCCGCATTGGGATCATTGCTTTCGTTGACAAAGGGCAAGACCGCGACGGAATCAATAGCATCGACGGTTTCGGGCGCCTTTGCTCGGCGACTTATCATGTACGAGCTTAGTACCGCGACGCCGATTATCAGCGCAGCGATCCCCACAAACAGTCCGCGTTTGTGCCGTTTGAGTTCACCAACCAGATACTCAGCACTCGACGTTGGATAAACGACGCTGGCTTGCGTCCGGATCGTTTCACTTGTGGATCTCCCACCTGCTGCTGCGCTTTTGATTTCAGTACGTTCTTCACCAACACGCGCATTCGATCCAGGCGTGCTCTTTAATCGATCGCCAACTTCCAACTCCTGTTTCAGATTCTTCAGATCAACCGTCAGGTCCCTGGCCGATTGATATCGCATGTGGCGCTGCTTCCTCAGGACCTTGACAAGAATGCGCTGCAACTCAGACGGGACTTCTCGTTGAAATGGCTTTGGCTCACTTTCGAGAATCGAGACGATTACGTGGCTTGTGGTCTTGCCTTCAAACGGCACGCAGCCGTTGAGCATTTCGTAAAGAACAACACCGAGTGACCAGAGATCTGTGCGTGCGTCGATTTCTTCGCCCTGAGTTTGTTCTGGCGACATGTATTGAACAGTGCCCATCACCATTCCAGGGTTAGTCTTGATCTGCATTTGAGTTGAGAATGAAGAATCCGCTTTTAGGTGCGGCCGCTCGGTGAGTTTGGCCAGCCCGAAGTCCAAAATCTTCAGGTAGCCGTCAGTTCGCAACATCATATTCTCGGGTTTGATATCGCGATGAACGATGCCTGCTTTGTGCGCGGCCTCGAGTGCGCTCGCCGCTTGAATCGTCACATCCAGTGCTTCAATCAAACCGATGGTTCGTTCCGACATGAGGTCTCGTATGGTTTTGCCCTCAACGTATTCGGTGACGATGAACTGAGTGCCCTCGGTCTCTCCAATCTCATGAATGGTGACGATGTTTGGATGATTCAGAGCCGAGGCTGCACGAGCTTCGAGTTCAAACCGTCGGACACGTTCAGGACTGGCAGTGAATTGCCCGGGAAGTAGTTTGAGTGCGACCTGACGACCCAGACGTTTGTCCTGGGCCAGGTAAACCTCGCCCATTCCACCGATGCCTAAAACTGAACGGATCGTATAAGGACCGATCGCGGCGCCTACGCCAACTCCGGTCTTGCCCTTTGCTAATAATTCTGCCGCAAGCGCGGAGGCGGGTGTCTCGATGAAGCTCTCTGCTCCTTCGTGAGATGCAATTAATGCCTCAACTTCCTGACGCAGAAGCTCATCACCTGCGCACGCCTGAACAAGAAAGTGGCCACGCTCGTCACGCTTGTGGTTGAGCGTTTCGTGGAACAAGCGATCGATCAATTGCCAGCGTTCGGGTTGCATAGAAAAGGTGCGTTCCTCGACAGGGTGCAGATTAAGAAGGCACTCCGTTTACTCTAAACGCGAGAAAACCTGAGCAATCCTCTAAGACAATCAGGCGGTATTTGAGATCTCCTTACGCAGCCAGGCCTTCGCAAGGGTCCAATCGCGCATGACGGTGCCGGGTGAGACTCCGAGTACCTGAGCTGCTTCTTCGATTGAGAGCCCAGCAAAGAAACGAAGTTCGACAATCTGGCACTTACGCTGGTCGAACGTTGCGAGACTCTTAAGGGCGTCATCCAGCGCTACGACTTCAGCGGTTTGTTCACTTGAAACGATCAGATCTTCGTTTAAAGAGACTTGGACTACGTCGCCGCCCCGTTTTTGGTATTGGCGGCTCCGTGCGTAATCGACCAGGACACGTCGCATCATCTGGGCTGCGATTCCAAAAAAGTGTGAACGGTTTTGCCAGTGCACATCTCGCTGATCGACCAAGCGAACAAAGGCCTCGTTAACAAGAGCAGATGTTTGGAGTGTGTGACCGGGTCGCTCCCGGTTCATGTAATGATGGGCAAGACGATGAAGTTCTTCGTAGACGAGCGGCATCAGTTGGTCGCGAGCAGCTTCATCTCCGTTGCTCCAGGCAACCAACAGTTGGGTTACATCATGAGGTAAGGGTCTCATCGGGGGATCGCGCGTAACTAGCGAAAGACACTGAAAAGCGCTGTGGATTATACACTGTTAGTAGAAGATTAGAGGTTTTCACACGAATTCTCGCGTTCTTAGGTGACGCGGATTCTGAATTCACATCTTCGATCCCAACGTCGAACCGAGCGTTCCTTGCTTCATCGCATAGGTTCCCGCTGACGTTCGATCACCAATAATTAGTGTTTGTTTATGCAGGGCTCCATGGCACTACGGACCCCGTGGGTGAAGTGTGAGCTCCCGTGAAGTTTTTGGTCCACTCTAAAGAGGAGGAATGAAATGAAAAGACGTCTGCTTTTACTCTCAACAACTCTGCTGGTCGCTGTCGTCCTGGCGCAGGTCAGTGTTCCAAGCGTCGTCGCGGAGAGCGCGACCACCGAGACGCAACCTGTCTACACAACTCCCGATGGGTTTTTGCTTGGCGACGTCGTGCCTAATGCGTATGCGAAGTTGGTTAGAAACCAAAATGGCATCACAACCAACGTGCATACGTCTTTAGAAGGAAGTGGTGCATACACCGTTTGGTGGGTAGTCTTCAACCACCCGGAGAACTGCACGACGTACCTTTGCACATTTGATGAGCCCGACATCGTAGTAAACGCGACCGGCCACATTGTTCCATCAGGAGGGCCCGCGAATCTGAGTGCCTGGCTCGGGATTGGTGGTCCCTATTCCGGAGAGATCATCTATGAGGGGCCCGATGGCAGCCTGACCAACCCAGATGGCGCACTGATAACACTCGTCGTGCGTTTTCATGGCCCAGCCCTACCCGGCCAAATTCCCGAGCAACTTACCACGTTCCTTGGTGGCTGTCCTAACGGTGGCGCGCCTTGCGTTGACGAACAGCTAGTGGTCTTTCCAGGTGATTGTAGCGGTGCTTGCCTGGTTCCGTTTCCGTAGATGATCTTGCAGGACTCAATTGGAGCCAGCGAAGCTTTTGGATTCAGTTTGTTTAGGTAGTAAAAAACATCCTGCGATTTCCTTCGCTTGAACGAAGTTAGTTTTGGCAGGAACCAAACTGATACTTCCCCAACACGTCACATCGCCGGCTTAAACCTAAAGGGGTGTTTGATGTGTCCGTACGAACAGGGCCTCGTTGGGGATCGGTGAGCACTAATCATTGACACGTTACTGAGTCGGGAATAGAATGCGCGGCACGTAACCGAGAATTCGACGCGTTCTTAGCGCCCGGACAACGCTATCTCACAGTCGATTCCACCGATACTTCCACGTCCAATCAAACCTTTCGTTGGTTGTAAACAAGGTCCTTCAGGGCGATGCTGGGACGTCGAGCTTCCTGTTTTATTCCCGACCGGTCCTGAATCGCTTTCAAAATTTAACTCACATTCTTTATGCCAATGGGGAGGAGGAGGAGAGATGACAAGTCACGGTTTTCGCCGTTGGATCCCGCGTGCGCAGGCCACATTAATTTACCGGAGTTGCGTCAACCCTTCGACCAAGGCTGAGGAGACCACTTCCGATGTTAACCGGCGAAAACTGAATTTCAACTTAGGCAGCCCTTCAAAAGAGATCTATGAATGAAGCGAGTAGGTGTTTCGCTTCCAGTGAACTAACGATATGCCAGCCTTGCGACAAACGTCGGAGGTAAGAAAGGAGCCCTTCAATGCAACGCTTTCCATCTATCAGGCGATGGACCTCATTCGGCCTTCTTCTCGTAGCGGTCATACTCCTGGAAACAACCTTCCAGGTCAGGGCGCAGGAAGGCCCGAAGGAAACATTTCAGATTATGCCGTTAAGCACGGCTATGAGCACGGTTGTTGATTCAGCCACGGGTGCCGTACGTCTCAATCGTACCAGAAACGAGATCTGGGGCAGCGTTCATGTCACTGATCTTAACCCCAATTCTGCCTTTACCCTCTGGGCCGCTGTCTTCAATCGACCGGAGGAGTGTACAACCAATCCGGCGGGTCCCGTGCACTGTAGTGCGGCGGATTTCGTTCCCGTGCCGAATCCTGCGAGAGCCTCCGCCTTTAATATCGGTGCATTTGTTACTGATGACTCTGGTACCGCCAATGTTAACGTCCATATACGCGCCGGCACTCCACCCGATGGTGCCTTCGTGCTGTGGGGCGCTGGGGGACTCAACGATAATGGGGTAACGCCTGGACTGCACCCAGGGAACGGCTTTGGGGCTGAAGTACACGTGGTAATTCGCGCGCATGGGGCAATCATCCCAAGTGCCATTACTGCGCAGCTCAGTACGCTCAATGGTGGTTGTCCACCCAATGCCTGCGGCAATGTACAAGTTGCCCCCTTCCCAAGCGTGCAACCCTAGGGCGTGAAGCTCGAATATCGTATGGCA
>DASYRR010000281.1:0-24917 GCA_036004125.1 Pyrinomonadaceae bacterium
ACTGATGCGGATGATCTAGAAGCTGAGCTCTCGAAGTACATAGGGCGCTTGGAATCACTCGGCGGAATAGATTTGTTTTTTTTGGGATTGGGGCCGGAAGCCGGTGGGGCTTCACATCTTGCCTACATCAAGCCAGGGTCCGGCGCCGAGGTTAACGATGTTGCGGGTATGATTCCGATTTCTGACAGCATTTTGGAACACCATATAACCAAATTCAAAGCGGGTGGTACATTGGTCTCCCACGATGATGAGGCTGAGTGCCGTGCTGCGAAACACATCTTAACTCTGGGTCCGGCAGCGATCATCGGAGCGCGTCGAATTGTGCAATCGATTGTCGATGCCGCTACAGCTCCAGCAAAGCGCGAGAGCTACCGCAGGTTGTTGGATACGGAGATAGCTTCCGATCCGGCGGCACGTAAAACTCAACTCGACAATAACCCCGGGTTGTGGTTGCGACTTCATACCAATGTCAGATCGCTTATCCTCGCGGATGTTTTAGAAGGTTAGTTGCCAGAAAAACTATGTCGAGCATTGAAGTACCACAGACAGCGGCGATCAGTGAATACGCGATAATTGTCGATGCTAACGATAATGTAGCCGTCGTCAAGAAATCGACCTTCGCTGATCTCGAAGTGGCTCTGCCGAGCGGTGAGTCAGTTCGCGTTCGAGGAGCTGTTCCTCCGGGACACCGTTTTGCCACACGCCAGATTGCCGCAGGTGAATTCGTCTTGCAGTTTGGACAACCGATAGGCACTTCGTTAGGTATCGAGGCAGGCGAGCAAATAACGCATGCAAACATGACGAACGATGTGCCGATCATTCGAGACCTTCCTGATACGTTGCACATGGCTGCGCCCGAGTATCTGCCGCTTGAAGATCGCGCGACTTTCATGGGATATAAGCGACCGGATGGCCGAGTTGGCACACGCAACTATTTGCTCATAGTTCCTACCAGCATGTGCGCGAGCCATGAAGCGCAACAGATTTCCACCATCGCTGAATTCACGATCTACAACAAACAGAAATATCCAAACGTGGATGGCGTTGTAGCGATACCCCACAATAAAGGCTGTGGCTGTCAAGATGGTTCGACCATTGACGTCATGCTGCGCACGCTCTCGAATTATGCTGATCATCCGAATGTCGGCGGCGTGATTCTGATCGATTTGGGTTGCGAAAAGACAAACCTGGCGCAAGTTGAGCGTTACTTATTGAAACGAGAAAAGTCGTTTGACAAGCCAGTGGCGAAGATTGGTATTCAGGAAGTGGGTGGAACCGAGGCCGCAATTCAACGCGGATTGAGAGAAGTCGAAGCAATGCTGCCGGCCGTCAATCAAACTGGTCGTGAAGAAGTCTCGGCTAGTGAACTGGTTCTGGGTGTTAAGTGTGGTGGCTCCGACGGCTTCTCTGGTATCTCCGCCAATCCATCGCTGGGACGCGCAGCAGATTGGCTTGTTCGTTCAGGCGGCACTGTCTTGATCACTGAGGTTCCGGAGTTCTGCGGCGCTGAACATTTGCTGGCCAACCGCGCCAAGGACGTTGAGACGGGACGCGCGGTCTATCGACTGGTCGATTGGTATAAAGAATACGCATCGAAGTTTGGGGCAGTCCTCAACAACAATCCAAGCCCAGGAAACATCACCGGTGGTTTGCTCAACATTACGATCAAGTCGTTGGGTGCCATCGCCAAAGCCGGTACCACTCGAGTTGAAGGCGTCGTTGAGTATGCCGAGACTCCAACAAACCGTGGCCTTAACCTCATGCAGGGACCGGGTTACGATCAGGAATCTACACCGGGACTGGTTGCAGCGGGTGCAACAATTGTTGTTTTCACGACCGGTCGAGGGACTACGATTGGAAACGCAATCGCACCCGTAATCAAACTGGCATCGAACACTCCAGTGTTCGAGCGTATGTCTAACGATCTTGATTTGTCGGCGGGCGGAGTTATCGACGGAACTGAAACGATCGACGAAGTGGGGAAGCGAGTGTTTGAGCGAATCTGCGAAGTGGCCAGTGGCGATCAGGCGAAGGCCGAAAAGCATAAGCATCGCGAGTTTCAATTCTGGGCTGAACAAACAGTGTCGTTGTAGAACGTTCTAAAACATCCGCAGATTACTTTGAAATGTCCGATATGCTTTAGCTTGTCGTTTGCTAGAAAAGGGAAGACTGTGGAGAAATACTGGTCCCCGGTTTCCGCAACGACAAGCTAAAGCATATCGGACATTTCAAGCGTAATCTGCGGATAACTCTTGCGGTTTGGATTTGTCGAGGGAACAAATGAAAAGAAACGCATCAGCAGTTTGGCAAGGAGGCCTCAAGGACGGTAAGGGATCGATTTCGACTGATAGCGGTGTTATTCAGCACTCGGTTCGAAGAAGGTAAAGGCAGTCCGATCTCACGTCTATTGAAAGCGGAGATCACCATGGACGCAAAACTCGAAAACTGAGTCGGGTGGGAAATCCAATTGTCAACCGAACTTCTAATACCACCTCTCGCCGGCGAAGGTTCGTTTGATAACGAGCTATCACCGGAAACCATGACGGCAATCCTGGAGCAGGCTCTCGAAGCGATTGCGCCAGGCGAACGGGTGCTCGCGATAGTTCCTGACAAAACCCGTGACGACAACACAGATTTTCTTTTTCCCATCGCGGTAAGGGTTCTTGGTGAGCGCAACCTAAGAAGTTTCGACACGCTCGTGGCGCAAGGCACACATCCGCCAATGTCCACCGAGCAGAAATTGTCCAAGCTCGGTCTCGATCACTTTGCGGGTACGTTATTCGATCATCGTTGGGATCGTCCTGAAGATCTGATCACGATAGGCGAGCTCAGTGGAGATCAGGTTTCGGAATTAACTCGAGGATTAATCACAGACTCGGTTTCGGTGAGTCTGAACAAACTGCTCGCACCAGGCATTTACGACACTGTACTTGTTTTCGGCGCAACCGTTCCCCATGAAGTTGCCGGGTTCGCAGGAGGGGCGAAGTACTTCTTCCCCGGCGTGGCCGGGCCCGAGCTAACCCACATGACACATTGGTTGGGCGCGCTCGCCGGTATTGAGAACATCATTGGTAGGGTCGAAACCCCAACTCGGCGTTTGATCGAAGCTGCTGTCGATCTGGTCACTGCCCGCATAATCTCTCTGAACACAGTCGTCTCGCGAAACGACGATGGCCGACTTGTTACCTATGCGCTCTTTGGTGGTGATGTGCGTGAAGCTTTCAGACGCGCCGCCGAGGTAAGCCGGCGAATCCACATTCGTTACACAGGTCGCAAATATAGAAGAGTTGTGGCTGTGCTTGATAGGCACTATGACGAAATGTGGGTGGGAGGCAAAGCGAGCTACAAACTTGGCGCCATTATCGAAGATGGTGGCGAGTTAATTGTTTTTGCACCACACCTTACAAAACTTTCCGAAACTCATGGTGCGCTGATTGAGAAATACGGGTATGCGCCGCTTGAGAGTGTGCGCGACATGTTAGGAGCTTCGCAGGAGCTTCGCGAAAATCTCTGTATCGCCGCCCATCTGGCCCACGTAGCTTACGCAGGGAGAACAGACGAAACCGGCAAAGTTGTTCCTCGGTACCAGATCACCATGGCCACCGGCATCGACGAAGCGACGTGCCAGCGCGTGAACCTTGGCTACCTCGATTATCACGATCTTAATTGGGAAATTCTGCGAGCCGATTCTGACACGCTAATTATCGAGAACGCCGGTCGTGATCTATACAAGGTTGATGTTTAATAATTGATCACTTCGCTGCGTTTGAGATGCTGTGTCGCAGAGCACGATACGCAGGTTATGCCACCAAGGCTTCCGAGGTTTCCAGCAGCCGCGACTCGATCAAACGCTGGCCTGGCAACTTAGCAATAGCTACAAACTCTTCGACGTTCATAACATCCAGCGGGCCAGAGAAAAGAAATCCCTGCCCATTGTCGCACTCGAGTTTGCGCAAGAGATCTAACTGGTCTTCGGTTTCAACTCCCTCAGCCACGACGTCCATTCCCAGATTTTGAGCCAGCGCAACGATAGTTCGGACAATCGCGATGTTCTCTTCACTCTCCATCATTTGGGCAACAAATGAGCGATCGATCTTCAGAGTATCGATGGGGAATCGTTGCAGGTAACTCAAACTCGAATAGCCGGTGCCGAAGTCATCAATACTCAATTGCACGCCGAGCTCTCGCAGTTGTGTTAACAAGCCGACGGCTGCTTCGATATTGTCACTGAAAACTGACTCGGTGATTTCAAGTTTCAAGCAGCGAGGTGGCAGATGAGATTCCTTTAAGGCCTTCGAGACATGCTCAACCAGGCCCGGCTGATTGAACTGCTTAACCGACAAGTTAACGCTGACGAACAACGGTTGTTCTGTTCGAATCGTGTCTTGCCAGGCTCGCGCTTGACGACAAGCCGATTCGAGAACAGTTTGCCCAATGGTCAGGATTAGTCCTGTTTCCTCTGCGACAGGAATGAAATCCGTCGGTGGAACAAGTCCGCATTCCGGATGTCGCCAACGTACAAGAGCTTCGAAACCAATTAAGGTGCGTTTTTCCAGCGATACAATGGGTTGATAATCAACGTAGAGTTCGTTTCTCTCGCACGCGCGACGGAGATCCGTCTCCATTTTGAGCCGACTCATTACCTCGCCGTGCATATCGCGCCCGAAAACCTCGTATCTTGCCTTTCCGCGCGCCTTGGCGCGATGCATAGCCGTTTCGGCATCACGAAGTATGTCTGATACCTGTTCCGAATAGCCTGTGCCCAAGGCAATGCCGATACTCATAGTGATGAATACTTCCTGGCCGAACAGATTGAACGAAATGGCGAGTGCTTGCTGGATCCGAGTGGCAACCGAGCAGGCCTCTTCTTCCCCACTAACATCGTCGAGCAAAACCGCAAATTCATCTCCAGCTACGCGACTGAGGATGTCACCATGACGCATACATGTCTGTACTCGCTGAGCAATCTGGAGTAACAGTTGATCTCCGCTGGGATTGCCAAGACTATCGTTAACAAGCTTGAAACGATCAACGTTCAAGAGAAGAACTGCGAAGTTTTGATCTTTGTTTGACTGTTTTCGACTAACTCGCAACTTAAGCAAGTCATTGAAGCGCGCCCGGTTCGGTAGTGAAGTGAGTGTGTCCTGAGTGAGTTTCTCTTCGGCCATTTTACGGTCGCTTATGTCCTGAACTTGAAAGAAGAGTTTCTTCGTACCGGTTTGGGAATCTCTTAAAACCGAGACGTGCCAATGCACCCAAACTGTATGCCCCTCCTCGTGTATGTATCTCTTCTCTTGTTCGTGACTTTGAATAAAACCTCCAATCACGCGTTGAATATACGACTGCACTTGTTTGAGGTCGTCGGGGTGAGTCAGACGTTGAAAGGTCATCGCTCGCAATTCCTGCTCAGAATAGCCCACCAGCTTACATAGAGCTTCATTTACCTGGAGCCAACTGCCATCAGCCGAAACAACGGCCATTCCAATGGTGGCATTGTCAAATGTGCCGCTGCTTCCGCCATAAGGCTGCGGCGTTGCCGAGAGGGCAAAAGGAATACAACCCGAATCGAATTGCGATTCAGGATCAACTGAGAAGCCACTCAGTTGCTTGTTTTGAATTCTCTCGGCCTCCCGACGTTTCTTCATTCGCTTCTGCTCGTACATAGCCTGGTCTGCCTGTTCCAACAGCTCTTCAAAGCACGTCATCCGCTGTGGCTCAAGAGCCGCAACGCCGATACTAAAAGAGAGTTTGTGTCGACAGACGTCGCTGGCGTTGTAGGCCCTAAGGTTGTCAGTAAGTCGCTTGATCGCCTCTTCTTTACTTGCATTCAAGTCGGTTACGACAACGGCAAACTCATCGCCGCCAAGTCTTGCAATAATGTCCGAGTTCCTAAAGCTTCGATTGAGAATCTTTGCTGTATTGACTAATGCGTTATCGCCTTCATTGTGTCCGAATTCGTCGTTTATCCTTTTCATTCCATCGAGATCGATGAAGATTAGGAGCAGCGTTTCCTTTTGACGTCGTGCAAAATCGAAGTAAGGAGCTGCCTGCTTCAGCAACCCACGTCGATTGAACAGTCCGGTTAGGTCGTCCTTGAGAGAACTGTCGCGAAGAGTTTCCTCCACCTTCTTTCGCTCAGTGATGTCTCGAACAACCTGGACCAAACCACCACCGTCGACGCTGGAAATCGAAATCTCCAGTGGGAACGAGGTCCCGTTGAGTTTTAGTCCGGTGGCTTCGCCACGCCACGATCCATCGCGCCAAACAGCGGGCATTATCTCTTGCTTGAGTCTGCGTAACTCGTCTGCGAAGAAGAACATTTCCCAGCTTGCGCCAAAGAGGCGTTGGGGATCGGTGTAACCGAATATCTTGGCATACGCATCATTCAGGTAAGTGCAAACTCCCGTATGATCGATGATAGCCATGCCATCCATCGAAGCCTTCATGGCTGCGGCCTGTTGGGCTAGAGAGCCAGCTGCTCTTTTCCGTTCAGTGATGTCACGCGCGACTACGGAAGCGCCGGTGATTACTTTGCGATCCATGATGGGAGCGATGGTCAAGGATACGTCGATTGGTGTCCTACCTTTCTTTAGGTGGACCATTTCATGTTGAGAGACAGTTTGTCCGCCAATCACTTGCTCAAACAACAAACTGGCTTCATGACCCTTTCGATGATCGAATAACATGCTGATTTGCGCACCGAGGGCCTCCTTCGCCGTGTAACCGTAAATGGCCCGAGCTCCGCTATTCCAGCTCATTATGACGCCGTCGATCGTCACCCCGATGATTGCATCACGCGAGACATCTACGATTCCTTGCAAGCTGGATAGTTCCTCATGTACGCCTTCTAACTGGTTGACCGTGTGGCTGGAGAGTTTCCAAATACCTGCACTCACAAGAATCTGACAAAAAAACAAACCAGTGACGATCAAGGTCCAGTGAGATCCGACAACTTCTGGAAACGCGAAGCACAGTAGGATAGCTGTGGGAATGACCGTACTCGCAATCGGCAAAAGTTTGCGGCTAAGGCGGGGGATTGAAATAGGCATGTCCGACAACATTGGCTCTTATACCGGACCTCTCACGGAGGTCGATCTTCCGGCGGGTGAAATGTTAAGTGCGCCATTGGAATGCCGTGAGTAGTGGCGACACGGGGCCCTTCTCACATGGCCAATTCCGTGCCATGTTCAGATCGCTTGCTAATTGGGAGAGTTGAGCAAAACACAGTATCGCCAGAGCTGTCATCCTAAACGATAAACTGCCAGTCTGACTGAACGACAAATTATTTTGACTGGGTTGAAGAGGTTTGGTGCCGGAGGTCGGACTCGAACCGACATGAGTGTGACCTCGCCAGATTTTGAGTCTGGTGCGTATACCAATTTCGCCACTCCGGCTTCGCAGGGCTGACATCATAAAGCCTGTTTTTGTCCAGCGCAACCAGGTGTTTTTTCACCCCAAATCTCGTGGGCAAGCTGACCAAAATCGCGACTCGACCCAATGACAGTTCATTACAGCCGTCGATTCACTCGCAGACGGTTAATCTTTGTTTGGGACAAATCACTCTTTGACACCGCCCCTCGACCGCTCAGACAAAGGACATAACCTCAGTTATTTACTCACTTGAGCCGGGTGTAAAAACATGTTTGCCATGGTTGTGGAAATGGTCTAGAATGCCTTTGCCTATGTCAGGCTCAGGCATGACCCGAATGCCTGCCTCCAAAAACTCACGCATTAACCTTGAAACTGTGAAGGCCAAACTTGCCGCCGCCGTGTCGATCTCAGGAGAGAACAGATGCCCAACAACCCGTCGCCCCGGATACTGATAGTAGATGACGAGCAGGAGATTACTGAGATTCTTGCTGACTTGCTCAGCGAGGATCACGACTGTGAAAAAGCCGCGTCGGCTGAACAGGCTCTGGTGCGATTGCAGCAGTCTGATTTCCAATTGGTGATTAGCGACATCACCATGCCTGGTATGAGCGGTTTGGACATGATTCCTCACATTAAGCATCTATCACCGAACACCGTAGTCGTCATGATTAGCGGTATGCAAACTGTAGAAAGCGCTATTGGTGCTTTACGTCTGGGCGCTTTCGACTACCTGATGAAGCCATTCGACCTCCGCCAGGTTGAGGCTGTGGTAAAACGAGCCCTGGAACATCACGAACTCATAGTTGCCAAACAACGCTACGAAAACCATCTTGAAGAACTCGTCGAACAGCGAACTGCCGAACTGGATCGGGCTCTCAATTCTCTCGAAGAAGCTTATCGTGCAACTTTGAAGGCTCTGACTACTGCTTTGGAAACACGTGACCAGGAGACTCACGGACATTCGGAAAGAGTGGTGAGTTACAGTCTGCGTCTTGGTCGTGAGTACGGTTTGAATCGCGAGCAGATGAAAGCGCTGGAATTTGGATCGCTGCTGCACGACATCGGCAAGATTGGTGTTCCGGATTCCATCCTTCGTAAACCGGCAAAACTGACAGAGGAAGAATGGGTGTTGATGAAAGAACACCCGCTCCATGGTCAACAGATCCTGCGTGGGATCGAGTTCCTCCAGGGAGCCGCCCGAGTGGTAGCTCAGCACCACGAGAAGTGGGATGGAAGCGGTTACCCACTTGGTTTGCAGGAAGAAGACATCGACGTCAACGCGCGTATCTTCTCAGTGGCCGATGCCTTCGACGCGATAACCAGCGATCGGGTTTATCGACGCGGCAAGTCGTACGAGGCGGCAGCGCAGGAGTTAGACGAATGGACGGGTCGACAGTTTGATCCCAAGGTCGTGGAAGCATTCCATCGAGTTCCCAAAGAAGATTGGGAGGAGCTACATCGACAGTCGCTTTTACCGAAGCATCAAGAGTTTGAAGTGCGTCGGATGGTTCAGATGATGGAAGCGCAGCTTGAAGTAGCTATTAGATAGTCTCACCTACTCGTCTTTAACCGGCGTCGGGACCACGTAACCGCGTCGCGAATGCAAACTCAATCCAACCTTTCTCGCTTGCACTTCAATTCTTCTATATTCGCCACGCGGCGCCTCAGCGAGCGGTCGCTTAGGACGATAGGTTACGACGTATTCTGCTCCGATTGCGCGAGCGACTTCATTTGATTTTGCGACCATCTCTTCGCTCGTCACAGGCAACAAAAGTTTTCCACCAGTTTCGTCGGCAATATTGGTCAACACTTGCTGGCTCTTCTTTACCTCCGCCTCATATGCTTTCCGCTGACGTCGCATTGCCGGATCGAATCTGATTCCAATACCAAAAGATGGTGAGCGAGTTGTTCCTGGAGGCAGCGTAGGATCAGTCATCGTGATCGGGTCTGAGGTTGTGGGACGTTGTCCCAACCCGATTTCAGTCGTCTTCTTGTCACTCTTTTGTCTTACAAATTCGGTATAACTGATGATGTGGACCGTAGCTCTGGCGGCGACAAGTTTTTTGACTGCCTCTGCTCTTTCGACCTTGCCGCCAGGCGAATCCACACCATCAGTAACCATAACGACGTGTCGACTACCTTCAGGGCGATCCCTCAACTGTTGAGAAGCAGCAACGATCGCTTCAGAGATGCGCGAGCGCTTCGTTGCCGAAAGTTTATTCTTGAGAGTTTTCAGAACCGCCGTCTTGTCTTTGGTCCACGGTTGAATCAATTCCGCAGAATTACCTGACTGCATAACTGCTATCGACGAGCCCTCTGGCAGTCGACTAATTAGGTTTGCGGCAACTTGTCTCGTCAGGAAGGTACTTTTCGACATGCCTCCCAGTCCGCTGCGTTCACCCCCCGTATCGAGTAGCAACAACACATTCGCTGGAATATGGCGCACACTTCTGACCTGTTGAATCACACCATCTTCGAGCACTAGTACATCGTCGGGTTCGAGCGTTGGATCATAATGACCGTAAGCATCAAGCGCGACGACTGGCAGCCGAACCTCTTCGGTAAAGACTCGTACCGGTTCCTGATCAGACTCTACCGGGGTTGGACTAGGCGAGGGTGACGGCGAAGCTTTGGGTTTTGGTTGTTGAGCAGGAATTTGACTTACGCTAACAAAGACTAGCGTCAGCAAGATCAGGATACCTCGCTGAACCAGATGCATCATCGACAGTTTACCCGCGATTTCCGCAGTGACCTACTTGAACTCTTCTCTGCGCAATCTCTGTTTTCTCTGTGTAGCAACTTCCTAAGATCTTGTTTTTCTGAATCTTTTGAGCATTTTGGAACTAGGCGATACCACGCACTCCGCCAGGAGTGCGATGTTTATAGTACGCCGGAGATTAGAAGTTCCTGCACTCCGGCAGGAGTGCGATGTCTAAAGATCACGCCTTTGTAAGTTGGCGCTAAACATGGCACTCCTGACGGAGTGCGGAACCCCGCTCTTCCGTCGTCTATAAACATGACACCCCTGACGGGTGGAACCGCTGGCGCTGTTGCCCACTGCAATTTCAGGTAAACGCAAGAACTTTGTCGAAAAAAATCTTAAGAACTTGCTACACAAAGGTTGCACAGAGAAATCCCAAAAAGGCATGGCTCGATTTTTGGGAATCGGCTGTTGGATGCCTGCGTCGCCGTTCGGTTGCCTCAGTTCTGCAAGGAAGCCTTGCGCGCCTGTGCTTGTACAGCGGTAATTGCAACGGCGTCGACAATGTCCTCGGCCTTACAACCTCGGGATAGGTCGTTGGCCGGCTTGTCCAAGCCCTGAAGAATCGGTCCGATTGCGGTTGCCCCCGCGAGACGTTCAGTCAGCTTGTAGGCAATATTACCGGCTTGCAAATCGGGAAATATGAGAACGTTGGCGCGTCCTGCAATGGGCGACCCAGGAGCTTTCGACTGCGCAACGGCCTCGACTAATGCAGCATCAACCTGCAGCTCACCATCCACCAGAAGTTCGGGAGCCCGCGCTTTGACGGTTCTGGTGGCCTCAACAACTTTGTCGACTAATCGATGTTGCGCGCTGCCTTTGGATGAAAATGAAAGCATCGCGACTCGAGGTTCTGTGCCAAGCAAGGTTTTACACGAATCGGCAGAAGCCAGGGCAATCTCAGCCAGCTCCGCCGCACTCGGCTCAATGACGACACCGCAGTCGGCGTAGATCAACGCGCCATCTTGTCCGAACTCACGCGAAGGCAGAGCCATCAGGAAGAAACTCGAGACTAATTTTAAGCCCGGTCGCACTCCGATGCAGTGAAGGGCCGCACGAACAGTGTGAGACGTTGTGTTCGTGGCACCGGCGACTGAGCCGTCGGCTTGGCCCAAACGGACCATCAAGTTGCCGAAGTAGAGCGGATCCGAAACCAACGTCCTTGCTTCGTCCGCCATCAATCCTTTGGCCCGTCTCAATTCGTGAAACAATCCGACCATCTTGTCAAAGTCTGGAGCCCGTCGATGATCTACGATCGTGACTCCACTCAGATCAACGGAAACATCTCGCGCTGAAGAGCGTATTGATTCCGCATCTCCCAAAATCGTTATTTGTGCCAGTCGTTGTTTCGCACACTGAGCGGCGGCAACAACCGTACGAGGATCGTTGCCTTCGGGTAAAACGATGTGTTGTGGTCTTGATGCTGCGCGTTGCCGAATCCGTTCCAGAATGTTCATGGTCAGAGAAGGATAATCGGGGAGATGCGTAATTGCCAATTGAAATGTCCGATATGCTTTATTAGCTTGTCGATGACGTGACAAAGAAACCGTATTGAGAAATACTAACGACCCGCTCTCTTGGAACAACGACAAGCTAAAGCATATCGGACATTTCATCGGCAATTGGCAATTCCCCTTCGTTGGCTTGATAATCAACCCAACCATCTGGCACTGGAGAAACTGAATGTCCCAATCGATGTTGCGCTCGCGAATGAAGAACCTTTTGCTGTTTGTTCCGAACCTTGTTTTGCTTTGCGGACGGTTGATGGTGGATCCGCGGGTACCAACAAAAGAGAGGATACTAGTAGCCGGCGCTATCATTTATGCGTTGGTACCATTCGATCTGATTCCCGACTTATTGCCGTTTGTCGGACAAGTGGATGATGCCTATCTCATCGCACTATCGCTTCTCAGATTGGCGACAGTGACTGATCCTCACATTGTGCGGGAACACTGGCGTGGAGGCGGAGACGTCGTGGAGTTGATTGGAGCGACAGCGACGATTGCGGCGAAGTTACTACCCAAAAAGATTCGACGAGTACTTACAGCTCACGTCGAAGCAACCGGAGCAGCAAAAAACCTGAGAGCGCCAGTGCTTGTCGAGCGCCCGCAGATCGAGGTCGACAAAGAAATTGGGGCGATGTGAGCGGAGGACAATTTCACGCAGCCAGAGACCAATCGATAACTCCCTCAACGGCGTTCACCAATCCACTCACAGTAGCAGGATTACTCGTCTTCAGCGCCCAATATCGAATCTGTTCTGGCGTCGTGGTATCGATTCCTACTTCGTCAAAGGCAATAAACCCCGTTCTCAGTGACGACGATTCAGTCAGGACAAACCACTCACGCGCGAGTCGAAAATCAGGCTGCAAAGGTATTAAGCGGATGTTAGGGTGTCGCGGCGGTTGCCAGTCGACCTCGCCGAAAAGATAGACATACTCTGACACATCTGCGATGCGCAGATAGCGGTCGATGATTGGTTGTAACTGCGAGAACTTTTCAAACCCGGCGTAGACTCGGCCAGCGCGGTTTGTTCGGAGCAACAAGGCGTTTTCAATCATCAGGCAGGCATATTCGACCGACGCGGTGGTGGTTCGACAGATAAAGCTCTCGCGCTCGTCAAATTCTTTGCGGGCGATGCTCGACACCTCCCCAATGTTTTCCACGCGACCCGCGGAAAACTCCAGGGCGTATTCGAATACTGAGAATTCTTTCACGGAGGGATCTCCTGACTGACCCATAGGATCTATAGGAGTACCTCTGCGATAGGGTTACAAATTCTTCGTTAAAGTGTGAAGTCGTCTTCAAGAGCACCGAGCAATTTTTCGTGAATTCCGCCGAAGCCACCATTTGACATGATGGCGACCACATCGCCCCTGCGCAGCTCAGGCACCAGATGGGAGACGATCTCATCAGCTCCCGGCAATGCCAGGGCGGGTCTATCTTGTTTCGAAATGGCTTCAATTAATTTCGCCGTATCGAGCGCTCGACCTTTCTCTGTCACCTTCTGACTGTCGAAGACGTTAGCAATCACAACATAATCCGCCGACTCAAATGCTCTTGCATAGTCGTCCTGAAAAACGGCCAGACGCGATGACCATGATCGTGGCTCGAAAACGGCAACCAGGCGATTGTCTCTATACTTCGCTCGCAATGCCCGCAGCGTCTCGCGTACTGCTGTTGGATGATGTGCGAAGTCGTCAATGACAACAATGCCACGTTGCTCGCCGCGAACTTCAGCGCGACGCTTTACGTTTTTGAAACCAGGCAGAGCGTTGCGAATCTTATCAAGACTTAATCCCCACGCATCTGCGGCAATTATTACGGCCAAACAATTCAACAGATTGAACTCACCCAACAAAGGACTTTCGAATTCTCCCCACGCCTGGTTTTCGCAATAGACTTCGAAGCGAGAAAGTCCGCTGCTGAAATCGACACTGTGCAGCTGCCATTTGGCCTCGCGACTGATGCCAAATGTTTCCACGCGCGTGAACAGTCTCGAACCCATCGACTCAACCACCGTTCGAACATTCGGACTATCCCACCCTGCGATCAAGCGACCATTGCCGGGAACCAGATTCATGAACCTGCGAAAGGCAAGCTTGACAGCGTCAAGGTCAGAATAAATGTCTGCGTGATCAAATTCGATGTTGTTGACGATCGCCAGTTCAGGAAGGTAGTGCATGAACTTCGGACCTTTGTCGAAGTAAGCGGTATCGTACTCATCTGCCTCAATGATCACGTAGTCGCTATCAGTAACACGGAAGCTGCTGCCGAAATTTTGCGCAATACCTCCAATCAGAAAACTCGGATTCAAGCCACCTTGATCCATTACCCACGACGCGATGCTCGTTGTCGTTGTCTTACCATGTGTTCCCGCGACCGCGAGCGAATGACGTCCGCGAATGAACTCTTCCTTTACAACTTCCGCTTGCGATCGATAGAGGAGTTTGCGGTTGAGTGTTTCTTCAACTTCGGGGTTGCCGCGAGGGATTGCATTTCCAACGATCACACAATCGGGTGTCGGTGTGAGATGTTCGCGCTTGAATCCTTGTGAGACAGTGATGCCCAGCTCTTGAAGCATTGTCGACATTGGTGGATAGACGTCTCCGTCTGATCCGGTAACATCATGACCACGCGCCTGAAGCATGCCAGCAAGTGAGGCCATTGCGGTGCCGCAGATTCCGATTAAGTGGTAGTGCATGGAGTTCTAGTTGGGCTTGCGGCGAGGTGAACACTGGTATTAGCGGCGCGTATGTAGCAGCAACTCTTTTTCGCTTGTCGCCAGCACCAAATCGTGGTCTACCATCAAGCGCACCAGTTCAGTAAAACCAACGCGCGGCTCCCAACCCAGTTCCCTTCGAGCCTTCGAGGCATCGCCCTGAAGATAATCGACCTCGGTCGGCCTATAATACCAAGGGTCAATCTCGACGTACTTCTGCCAATCCAAGTCCAAATAACTGAATGCTTCCTCCACAAACTCTTTCACGGAATGGGTCTCGCCCGTGGCAATCACAAAGTCACCGGGTTGGTCCGCTTGCATCATCAGCCACATTGCTTCAACGTAGTCTTTCGCATAACCCCAGTCTCGTTTTGCTTCCAGATTCCCTAGATAGAGGCGATCTTGCAAACCCACCTTTATCCGCGTGACTGCGCGCGTGATTTTGCGTGTTACAAATGTTTCGCCGCGACGCTCTGATTCATGATTGAAAAGGATGCCGTTACAGGCAAACAGACCATAAGCTTCTCGATAGTTCTTTGTGCTGTGATAAGCAAAGACCTTCGCGCAGGCATATGGGGAGCGAGGTAAGAACGGCGTTAATTCATTCTGAGGACCCGGCGCGTTGCCAAACATTTCCGAGGAAGAGGCCTGATAGAACTTCGGCTTCAGGCCAATCGACTGTATGGCTTCCAAAATGCGTACAGCTCCAATTCCCGTTACTTCCGCAGTGTACTCCGGTACTTCGAAGCTAACTCGAACGTGAGATTGTGCTCCGAGATTGTAAATCTCGTCAGGTTGAATCTGGCGGAGGATGGTGTTAAGTGAACTGGAGTCGTTGAGATCTGCGAAGCTTAGAAACAGTCGAGTTCCTGGCCGGTGGGGGTCCTGATAAAGATGATCAATGCGCTGAGTATTGAAGCTTGACGAACGTCGAATCACGCCATGGACTTCGTAGCCCTTCGCCAGGAGCAGCTCAGCTAGAAATGAGCCGTCCTGTCCCGTGATCCCAGTTATGAGTGCTCGTTTTGTCATACTAAGTTGGCTGTGTCTTTGTATTCGCCTTTGCAACCTGCAGGACATTCCATGTTGATTCATCTGGGTCGCGATCAAACTTAGGGAAAGCTCCCAATCTGATCGGATCGAAGCCGGTAGAGTTAAGGAAGAGTTCTAACTCGAGTGGAAAGAAGTAACGATTAGTGTGGCTTTCTTCAGTGTGGCCCACAAGTCGATCCCCTTCCAAATTCCAGATTCGAATATCAACCGTGCAAACGTTCTGGTTTACATCAAGCTTTCCCGAAGAGGCGCGAAGCAACTCGCCCTTTTCAGTCTTTATTGTCTTGATTCGTTCGACTGGCCGCTCGTGCAGAACCGCGGGACCATACCAAACGTCGAAGATAAGCAATCCGGCATTCTTCAAGTGCTTGCGCGCCGTGTTGAGAGTCGATAGCACATCGGCGTTTTCCAGTTGATAACCCAGAACGGCAAACATCACTACTACTGCATCAAACCTCCGGTCAAGATCTAACTGACGAATATCCCCTTCATGAAACTTGCACTTGTCGCCCAATGAAGATGCTCGGAGCTTCTTTTCCGCCTCAGCAAGCATATGAGGTGAACTATCAACCGCCAACACTTCATATCCCCTGCTCGCTAACAGCAAAGCGTGGTTGCCTGTACCGCATCCCAGATCCAGAACACTAGCTATCGGTTTTTTACCGTACGAGCGAAAAAGCTCTTCGATGAGATCACATTCGGACGTGTAATCTTTGGCCAGATAGACAGCATCGTACGCAGCAGCGTAACCGGAGCCGAATAGTTCGCTCACGCAAAAACCTCTTTCACCGCATCACAAACTCTCGAGAGCTGAGACTCAGTTAAAGCCAGACCCGAGGGAAGGTAAAGGCCGTGAGTCGCTAAACGTTCCGACACCGGATACGACTCATCCAGAAAGAGCCCTTGTTGACGAAAAACTGGTTGTTCATGCATCCCCAGAAAGAAGGGGCGGGTGTCGACTCCTTTGGCTCGGAGTCGTCGCGCCAGTTCCGCTGAGTCGTAAGGAACATCGTCGTTAAGCACCAGGCCATACATCCAGTAGACATTCATGGCCCAGGGTTCTTCAACCGGTAACGCGATCTGAGGGATCCCAGCGAGTTGCTCGTTATATGCCTGGCCCATCCAACGCTTTCGCCTCAAGTGTTCTTCGATTGCTTCGACTTGTGAAAGCCCGACTGCCGCTTGGATGTTAGTGAGCCGATAGTTATGTCCTGCGTGAGTGTGGTGGAAGCGCCGTTCAGGGCGAAAGCACAGATTGCGAAGCGAGCGAAGACGTTCCGAGTGTTCCGGGCGTTTCGCCAAAACCATGCCGCCTTCGCCGGTTGTGATGATCTTATTGGCGTAAAAGCTGAAACAGCTCAGGTCCCCAATCCCTCCAACTATCCGCCCTCTGTATTTTGCTCCATGAGACTCAGCGGCATCCTCGATAATAAACAAATCATATTTGTTCGCGAGGTCCAACAGAGGATCCATCTCTGCGGGATGCCCGTACATGTGCACAGGCATTATCGCTCGAGTGCGCGACGTTACTTTCTCTGCCACTGCCTTCACATCGAGACACCACGTTCGCGGATCGCTGTCAACGAGAACAGGCTTGAGGCCAGCCCGCAGTATCGCGAGCGCGCAGGAGATGATGGTGAAGGTTGGCATGATCACTTCATCGCCCGGATCGAGTTCGAGACACGACACAGCCAATTCCAGTGCGGTAGTCCCGCTACTGACCGCTACGCCGTAGTTCATTGCGCAGTAGTGAGCCCAACTTTCCTCAAAGGCCGTAATGAAGCGACCTTCGGACGAAACCCAGCCGGTAGCAATACATTCATCAACATACCGTCGCGTTTGCTCGTTCAGTAACGGTTCGTTTACCGGGATTAGTGGCACTTCTCTTTCAACGGCGCCAACATCACGCATTTACATGTCCTTCTTGAAGAGGCTCAGTCAGACGGTACGTGTCTTTTTCATAGTCTGTTCCTCCACGCACTCCTCGTGTGAAAACCAGGAAGACGGAGTCCTCCAGCGCTTCGAGTGCATGGCGCTCCTGCTGCTCAGTTACAGCCAGGTCGCCCACTTCGAGTAGGGTCGATATTACCGGGCTATCAGGAAACTGGGTTAACAGCTTTAGCTTACCTTGCAAAACGTAGTTCCACTGTACCGTTTCTTTGTGATAGTGGTTTCCTCTGGTTGTCCCCTTGGCCTGGGTAATCAGTGTTACGAACTGTATTTCTTCCTTTGCGAGGATATCGGTAATCTGCCCCCGCTCGTCCTCGAATGCGGGGCGAATTCGTACTACTTTCATCTCAGTTTGATCTCCTGGTGAACTGCATCAGAAAAAGACTGTACCGATGCGAGGCCTTAACTACTCCACAATCCTCGGCTCCGGAATTGGAACGATGAACTTGCCGCCCTTTGCTCGATACTCAGCCAGATTGTTCATGATCTCATCGGCAAAGTTCCAGGCAAGCAATAGCGCGTAATCAGGCATCCGCTCAATTAATTCGTCGTCTGAAACAACCGGTATGTGCATGCCGGGAGTGAATCTGCCAATCTTAAGCGTGGACTTTTCGGTTACGAAATCAAGCGTCTCTCTGCCCAACCGGCAGTAGTTCAATAGGGTCATTCCTTTTGCAGGCGCGCTCGCGGCAGCGATTCGTTTACCTTCACGTTTCAAGCTGTGTAGTAGCCAATTCAGGTCATCGCGATTCCGTTCAACCGCTAGCGAGAACTGACCCAGGACGTCATTTGAGTGCACAGCCTTGTCTTGCTCGAGCTGCAAAAGTTCCTTTACTCCTGATGAGATTGGCATTTTCCCCGCACGGGCCACGTGCACCCTAAAAGAGCCTCCATGTATATCCCGCTGTTCGATTTTGAAAATCTCCATTCCCATTCGACCAAAAAACGTGACAAGAGGTTTGACCGAAAGATACGACAAGTGCTCATGGTAGATCGTGTCGTACTCTAGTTGTTCAATCAGATTTGTAAAGTAAGGCGCTTCAATGATCAATACGCCATTCTTAGTTAGAAGGATGTCGACTGCTTTGATGAACGATGTCAAGTCGTCTACGTGAGCGAAGACATTGGTGGCTGTAATTACTGAAGCCTCTCCCTTATCTTTCGCAATACTGCGGGCTACGTCGATACTAAAGAATTCGTTTAGTGTTTCGATGCCGTGCTTTTCTGCGATGCCGGCGATGTTGCTGGCTGGCTCAATCCCTAGAGTTCTTATGCCCGCATTTCTAAAGGCCTCGAGCAAGACGCCTACGTTGCTGCCAATATCAACCACGAGGTCCCTGGATCCAAGATTAAACTGCTCCTTGGTAGTTTGGGCAAACTCAGCCCAATGAATCCTGCCGGTCCTGGTAATCGAAGCTTCATATGGATAATCGTGCTGGTAGAGTAACTCGGGAGATACTACATGGCTTAGCTGAGCGAGCCCGCAGCGCTCACACATCATCACTTCCAGTGGATAATAGACCTCGGCCTCGAGCAACTGCTCTTCTCGAAGGAAGCGGTCAGCTGGTGGCGTAAAGCCGAGATCCAGAAACTTGTGAAGTTCATGACATCCACACGTTCGACAATTCATGCTGTACCTAAAGACCCCCTTCGCACGCAATCAACAGAGCGAGCATATTTTTCATTAAGTCGTCGCCTTCACAATGGAAGATCTAGTTGGAAGGAAGATTTGGGTACGGAGAGACGCCCGAAACAACCGACTTTGCCTCCTCAATAATCTCCGTCAGGCGCTTACGAAAATCATCGAAGGTAAATAGTTCTACACGTCGGGCTCCCCTCGCTACCAGCGTTTTACATAATTCGTCATCAGTCCAGAGTCTATACATCCCTTGCGCTATTTCTTCTTCCGATCGCGGATCCACCAGAAGCGAAGCCTCACCCGCTTGTTGTCGAATGCCACGAATATCGGAGGTTAGTACGGGACAACTCAACGCCCACGCTTCAAGCGGCGGGATATTTGTCGCCCCAAAAAACGTCGGCATGATTAGCGCCCTGGCTCCTGCATAGAGTGCTGCAATGTCTTCATTCGGCACATAACCAAGATAACTTATCTGATTCTGGACTTGCAGTTTTGAGGCAGTATCGGTCACCTCTTTAAAGGTGGCCTCGCGAATCTCACCACTGTGGTAACCAGAGAAGAGGATATTTACGGGTATATCGTAGCGCTCTTTTATTAGGGCCATCGCTTTAACGATTCTAAGATGGTTCTTATGTGGCCAAAACTGAGCGGGATAGAAAAAATACCGATCAGGCAAACTGTATTTTTGCCTGACGCGTTGTCGCTCGGCCGTATTGATATCACGCTGTAAGGTAATAGAGGGCAGAAGCGGAAGCACCTTGACTCGATCAGGGGTGACGCCATACTCACCATAGAACGTCAGGATGTCTTCCTTCCCTGTTTCGGATTCAGCCAGCAAAAGAGTGGCATTACGAATGCCATTTCTGAATAGATATTCACGTGCTTCCCATTCTCCATTTGCGCTAACTTCGGGAAACTCCGGTTGTAGTCGATGTTGAAGATCGTGGATTGTCAGGATATACGGGATGCGAGTCTCGAACGATAGGGACGTTGAAATTGGATAGATCATCAAGTCGATTTTATTAGTCCGAAACCACTGCTCTAGTTCAGCGTTGTACCGCACCTTATCTAAGTCCACTGCATTCTTAGCTCGCGTAGATAGGCGACTCCTTAAATTCAATACTGCCCGCCTTGGGCTCTGGCCCACAAAGTTCTCCGACAGCTTTATAACGCGCCTCTTAAGAGTGGAAGGTAATAGAGGAAGCACAGACCAGCCTTCGCTCGTTAATGATTGCATCAATGAACTTTCAAGGTTGCTTGAGAATGTGATGAATTCGTCTTCGGCGAAGGCGTCCTTGCAACAGCAAAGCGCTTTCAGCATCGTTAAGCTATATTGATAGATTCCGCCCTCAGCAGGATCTAATCCAGGAATGATCCCAATTCGCACAATTCTTCCTCGCCCGAGGCGCTCATTCTTGTCGTAGCACTCCGGCGAGGTAGTGTCTCATTCGTTTCGCAAGGAGAGCTAGCCCCATCCACTCTAAGACGCGTTTGAGTTTTCGTATTGATCCAGACGCCAGCAAATCTACATACCAAAGCGAAAGGAATACGTGAAGTTTTCGCCAAACCGGACTCTCACAAAGGACAGCATTAAAGCGCCTTTTATACTTGCAATACAGAGGATGGTAGAAGGGCTCCGCTGATTGGTGGAGAGAGATTTGTTTTTCTGCTTCCAGGTTTCTAAGGGACAAGGGATTACTAGTTTGATGGTGGGTTACCAGATCGTACCAGTCTCGGCCCGTGCGCGTTAGCTGACGACCGATATCGAGTTCCATGAACAAAGCCCATTCGTACGTACCATCATAGACTGCTTTGTAGGAGTTGAGAATATCCGGACGAAACGCTTCAATGGCGTCAGCCGTGCGCACTGAAAAATTCGCGCCGCCCGCATAAAACCACTCGGTGCCGTCTTCATGACTGAATATGCCTAACTTGCCCCGATCAGCATAGATGATGGAGACGGCGGGGTCTTCCGCGTAGATTCGCTCACACTCATCGAGGTCCATTTCAACATTGTCAGGGATCGTATCGTTTTTGAGCTGACCACCAAGCTTGGGAGTCTCCTCTGGCCAGACACTCCAATGCGAATGTAAGTCGAGGTAGTGCTCCTGAAACTGCCAGATATAGCGTGGGCCATCACCTGTCTCCCTCAGCCTGGAAAGATAATCAATTCTCGCGCCTTGGTCGATTCCCCAATTCTTCCGGCTAATGATTTGGATTTCTTTTCCGAGAGTCCAGCCTTTCTCGTTTACGAAGCGAAGCGCTGCCTGTTTCTGGGATTGATGATTGTCGGAACAATCGAATATCAGAATTCTATCTTCGAGCGGTCTGAAATTCCTAATTTTGTCAAAGTTCTTCAGGAACGACTCAATACGTTCGTAGTTGAAGACGACAATATGAAATCGATTCATCTCCGGTAACTCTAGACGATACTATGCTCCGGGACTGAAGAGCATGAAGTTATCTACTATCCAGGGAAGTTTGTCAGCAATATTGGGTTGTTGTACCACACGGTTGCTAAATGTGGTTGTGGCTGCTTCATCGTACTTCCATCCAGACGACTCAAACAAATTGATCCAGTAAGTCTTCGGTTGGCAGTTAATGTGGCCATCACCCCATTGGCCAGGTTTTGCCGCAGTAAAAATAATCTTCTTAGTCGCACTCTGCGCAATGCTTTTTACGAATGTTGGCGCCGCTTTCTTCGGAAGATGTTCAGCGACTTCAGTAGATATCACGAGATCGTAGGCACCTGCGGCAATTTGTTCTGTCAAATCGTGAATCTTGATGCGGTCGCGAATACTGGAGTCGATAAACTGCAGCGCAGCATTCGAGGCCTCAAACCCTGAAACTTCAACTCCTTTTTGAGCCAGAAAATAGAGAAGGTAAGCGTTGCCACAACCGAAGTCGCACGCAGATCTTGGGTGCGCGGTTTCATAGATCAGATCCGCCAACTCCTGATACGCGATTTTAAGTTCCACGTGATCTTCATAGAAATCGTGATCGTAAATGTTTCCCGACAAAACTCGCTTCAATCCGTGAGTCTTAATCTGGTACCAGATCAAATGGTAATCGCGCGTTGACGGACTCTCGGCGATCCAACTCCGCAGCGGATTTTTCATGATCCCCATACTGTTCATCCGTGACGCATCTGGACTTCAAAGCAGTTTCCTAAAGATTTCATCGAGCTGCTCTGCTCGCTTACGATATGTGTGATCTCGCAGCACGCGTCGCTGTCCCGCCAGCGCAATCTCTTTTCTCTTTTCTTCATGATCGAGTAGATAGCGAACCTTCTCTGCGCATTCCTCAGCCGAGTTATAGCTTATTATCTCAGCGTCTGGCTCAAACATCTCTGGCAAATTAATCTTCCAGTCGGTCATGAGACAAGAACCCATCCCGGTTGCTTCGAATAGTCGCAAATTACCGGCAAATTCTTCCGCACAGTCAATATGCTTATTCAGATTGATCTTTGAACGCGCCAACACTTTGAAATAGTCTTCGCCAAACACTGGAGTCTGAAATCTCGCCCCGTATTTCCGCATGATATTGTTAGCGACTGGTCCCCGATATGCAGCAGCACTTATTATCGCCGGAGCTTTATCCGACATTCCCACTAAGTCAAATGCCTTATCTAGACCGTGCTTTAGTTTGTTAGCCACTCTTGAGCTCACTGTGTTCGGGGGAACCTCACTTATCGTGCCCCAAACACTCAAGTTCGTTGTATCCATCAAGTGCTCAACCAGTGAAAGGCGCTCGTTATGAAATCCGTTACGCAGAACAAAGTGTCCAATGAAAGAAAAATCTATATCCCTTTCCTGCCCAGTCTCTATAGAGTTGAGAATCTCGGATTCGAACGCATGAATTATCAACTGAGCATTCGCACCGTGAGCCTGCATCATTCTCGCAAACAAAGGCGTACAGGTAAGCACCAGATCCAAGTCCCGAAAGATGCTGTAGTCTTCGGTGGGAGCCGCTCTCCAACCGACGATCTTCACCTTCGTTGGACAAACATCCCGTACGAATTGTCGAAAGTCTCTATCAAGCAAATAAAGATCATCCAGGAAGAGAATGTCCGGTCTGAAGGCTTTCAGTTGGGCAGCGAATATTTCGCTGAACCAGTTTCCATTCTGGTAGCTGACGCCTTGTTCTTTAGCCCACTTCTTCTGCAACTCCTCCAGATTGATACATATTTCCAGAGCCTGATTACCTAACAGCTCAAGGTGAGGTCCGTAATTTATGCTCCAACCGGAATACTCTCTTATGTACAGATCAAGCAGCTGCTGATAAGAGAGTTGCTTGTGCTGGGGATGTGCGAGTAGGAAAGGTTGTGAGTAAATGCGGTCGGTTGTCTGGACCTTAAGAAAACGATACCCCATTACGATTCAGTTTGCCCCAAAATTCAGTTACACGCGGCCCAGATCGGGAGTCCGCTATTTAGGAACCAAGCGTCTTTTGCGCAACTATCAGATTCCAACCAAAGCGTGAACTAAGTGATCTTTTTAGGAAAGTATCAAGTAGGTTCACTCTTTCCATCAACCATGATGAACAGAGAATTCGCTCGATGCGGCCTGGATCAATCTCGCGATTGGAATAAAAAGCCACAACTTCCAAAACTGGATACACAAAAGTTCTTAGAGGCACGGCAAGCAATCCATTCCACCAATCGTTGACAAAATGCCCGATGGCCATGTCACGTTCCACGATGCGGAACCCGTTTGATTGAAAAAAGGCATCCCATTCTGCTGGTGACTTAAACTGTATATGCGGGACACCGGGCTCTAGCTGGACACCTCGTTTCCGCTGTTGCGCAAGGGACCGCTTGAAGTACTTTTCAAAGAGACTTCGTTTATTAGGAACTATAGTAAAGAGAAACCCGCCTTCACCTAATAGCTTATGAAATGCTTGTACGTAGCTTGCCGGATCCTCCAGATGCTCGATAACGTCGAAAGCCAATACTAGTTGAATAGAATTCTCTGGACTACAGCGGCTCAAAGCGTCGATCGGGCCAGTCATCAGAGCCGGTTTCTCGCTTACTGTCGTCCAATCGTAAGAGTCGAAATAGCGCTGCAAGATTCGATCGTTCAGATCAAACGAGATAACTTCAAAGCCCTGCCTTGCCAGCTCGTAGCTATCTCGTAAGGAGCCGGCGCCAAAATCGAGTGCCCGGGGATGTTCGAACTCCCGCAGGAGCAACTCCATGCGATCTTTAAAAATTCTCCAGCGATAGCGTACGTTGCGTGTGTTGCAGCCGTAAAGTTTTGAAATATCACCCCGCCGGTCGAAAACTAAAGATTTAGCTTCACCTTTACCTACAGCGTGAATACTCTGCGGGGCTTCAACGACAGTATTGTCTAGCGCTTTGTCGCTACCGTGATCTCCGCGTCGCCTTACTATCTGACTCACCACGGCGATCAGAATAAACGGCGCAAACAGAAGCACCAGGCCAAACCATGTCAGACAGACAGCGACAAAGACTAAAACCGCGGACACCACTCTTCCCATCGAGCTTAATCGCTTGAGTGGTCCTGTACTGAGACGTTGGGCCATGGCTTGCTGGGGAATCATAGGTTCGTTCGCAGGCGCAGCAGGAACTTAGCAATAGCTTAGCGGGTTTCTCACACCACGGCGAATGCAGAGTCGAGTGCACTGCAGATTCTTTCGATGTCCTGTTCTCGGAGTTCGGGATACATCGGCAAGCTAAGGACCGCAGAAGCGGCTTTTTCGGTAACTGGTAGTGGAGTGGAGATTCTCCGATCTTCATAAGCTGGCTGCCGATGGAGAGGAATCGGGTAATGGACTCCAGTAGTGATTCCTTCTTCCTTCAAGTGCGATTGCAGCCGCTCTCGATCCGCGACTCTGACGACAAAAAGATGCCATACGGGTTCCGCACCGTCGTGAATAGTAGGAAGCACTATTTCCGGCTGC